>NZ_JAKUMO010000024.1:0-99258 GCF_037026475.1 Ensifer sp. MJa1
ACGCCTACACCATGGTCCACAAGGCCGACGAACGCGTCATCCATGGCAAGACCATCGGACCAAACCCGGCAAAGTGACAGGCGGTCTGCCCGTCGCACAGCATCGTAGACCTATTGCGACATGACCGGCTTCGCATGAAGCCGGTCAATATTTTGAATGTTTCAGATCACGTCCAGATTGACCTGCCCGGTCGCTTGCGAAGGAAACACCCATGCACGCTTTACCCAACCGACTGGCCCCTTACCTGCTCAGCCTTTTGCGCATCGTCTCCGCCCTCGTACTCTTCAGCTACGGAACGCAGAAGGTCCTCGGCTTTCCCGCAAGCGACAGACCACCGGTCGGCTCCCTGCCATGGATTGCCGGACTATTCGAACTCATCCTCGGCTTCACGCTGCTGGTCGGCTTGAAGCCGCGCCTCCGCCTTCGTTCTCTCCGGTGTCATGGCCTTTGCCTATTTTCTGCGCCATGCGCCACAGGGCCTCTATCCGGCACAGAACGGCGGCACGGCCGCCATCATCTTCTGTTTCGTGTTCCTCTACCTCTCTGCCGCAGGTGGCGGACCGCTGAGCCTTGATGCGGCGCGCGGTGACGCGAAAGCTTGATGGACAGCGGGTTCCGGCGGGAAAACGCCGATCTTGCCGAAAACAATGACCGCTTGTCCGGACGGACCGATACCTAAGTGTAGTTACGCGCCGCGCCGAACAGATCTACCGTTCAATCGTCGCCTTGCCTTCCAGAAGGCGGTCAGGATCCTCCAGTCCCGGCTTCGGCATCCCCTCTCCGAAGCCCCGGGCCTCCCGGCCCGCTAAGACCGTCTCCCGCCGCAGGAGGCGGTCTTCTTTTGTCAGGGCGGCCGCAACGAACATGAACCGGTGTGCGATCGCGGACGCGCCGCTCCCTCTGTCTAGAGGTCGAAGAGATGGCGGAGTTGTCGGGGCTGCGATCTCAGATACTGATCAGGCGCCCGCACCCGCTCGCCGAAATGCGCGGCGGCATGCCAGGGCCACCGGGGATCGTAGAGGATCGCGCGGGCAATCGCGATCAGATCGGCATCGCCCATCGTCAGGATGGCCTCAGCCTGCTCGAATTCGGTAATCAGGCCGACCGCAATGACCGGTATCGCGACATTCTCCTTCATGGCGCGCGCAAAGGGCACCTGATAGCTTGGCCCGATCGCGATTTGCTGGTTGGACGCAAGGCCGCCCGAAGAGACATGGATGGCCGAGCAGCCACGCGCCGCCAGCGCCTGGCAGAAGGTGACGGTTTGCTCGACATCCCAGCCGTTCTGCGCCCAGTCGGTCGCCGAGACCCGCATCGTCACCGGCCGGTCCACGGGAAATGCAGCCCGAACGGCCTCGAAGACCTCAAGGGGAAAGCGCATGCGGTTTTCCAGCGTTCCGCCGTACTCGTCCGTGCGGTGATTGGAGAGGGGCGACAGGAATTGATGCAGGAGATAGCCGTGGGCCCCATGAATCTGGACAGCGTCTAGCCCCAAGGCGGCGGCGCGCCTGGCGGCGTCGGCGAAGGCCGCACGAACTTGCGCAAGGCCGCTGCGATCGAGCGCTGCCGGATGGTCGTAGTCATCGTGGAAAGGGACTGGGCTCGGCGCGACGGTCTTCCAGCCATGCTCATCCTTCGGACCGATCTGGCGTCCTCCCTTCCATGGCACTTCACTCGACGCTTTCCGTCCGGCGTGGCCCAGCTGGATGGCGATCGGCATGTCGGACCAGCGTCGCACGCCATCCAGAACCCGGCCCATCGCATGCTCGCAGGCGTCCGAATAAAGCCCGACATCGCCATAGGAAATGCGGCCCTCGGGCAGGACTGCTGTCGCCTCGATGGTAAGAACCGCCGCTCCCGACAAGGCAAGATTGCCGAGGTGGATGAGATGCCAGTCGTTCATCTGCCCGTCGACCGCCGAATATTGGCACATCGGTGCGATCACGATGCGGTTCGGCAGCCGGAGCGACCCCAGTTCAAAGGGTGAGAAAAGCCTGGTTCCGCTCATGATCGTTCTCCAGAGATCGACAGGGAGATCGTATCGGTCCTGTCAGGGTTTCGCCGTTCGGCAGCAAGGTTACAATCTTTCACCGCCGAAAAGGAGATAGGATGCTCCAGCGAACCCCGCGCCGGTTCGTTCGAGGTGACGGCCTCAACCTCAAGTCACATACTGCTCATCAAGAGCGTCGCGCGCCTTGGCTCGGGTCTGCCAGCGACACAATTGTCATCACGGCAAAAACGAGCGGAGAGGAAGCGCTGGATTGTCGTTGGGAAACGGCGCCGGTCCGAGAATCAGCCGTGGCCCAAACACCCGGCCGCGATCAGGCCCTGGCGGAGCGGGCACCAGCGCCCCGCGTCGTCAAGTTCTTCCGGGCCACCAACAGGACGTTGACCGGGAAGATGGCGCGCGCCGCTGGCCTTTCAAGCCATGCGGCGCGGCAAGAGCGCGCCGGCCACCAGCGCCGGGACGAGGGTTGGGCCATGGAAGATGCCGTTGGCATCACGTCGCGCAATTCCGCCAGCCCTCGCCGGCTCAGCTATCAGACTTGGTCTGAACTTGATGCGCTGCCGCGACGTTGCTTCGACCTTCGCCCTTCGGCAGGTGACCAAACATGTGAGGCTTGATCTGGCTGATCCAGGAAATCACCGCCGGCTCCTTGCCCCACAGTGTTTTGGCAAAAGGAACAATCTGTTCACCGACGAGAATGCCAAGAAGACCGACGAGCGCGATCACCGGCGGTGCCGGGGAGCGAACGTTGAGCAGGCTATAGACGATGCCGACCAGAAGTCCGGCGCCAAGCGACATGAGGTAGAGTTTCATAATCGTGTCCTAGATCGTTGCGGGCGGCCACCCCGAGCGGTTCGGCCCGATCAGAGTGGCTCGCGTCACTCGGCCCGGTTCGGGCCGATGCGCTTTCCATGGTAGACGTGCATCTGCGGGGCGCGCCGCTCCGGCACTACGCAGCTAGCGGAACGAGACTCGCCTCGATCTTGTTGCGGAAGGGCTCGTATCGGCTCGGTAGCTTCAGCGCCTCGCCGAGATGGGCCGTATCCTCGTCGCGATCAAAGCCGGGTTCGTTGGTCGCGATCTCGAACAGGATCCCGCCCGGTGTCCGGAAGTAGATCGCCCAGAAGTAGTCCCGATCGATGACCGGCGTTACCTGGTAGCCGGTGTCCATCAGTGCCTTGCGCACTTCGAGCTGCTTCTCACGGTTTTCAACCGCAAAGGCGATGTGATGAACCGAACCGGCGCCCTGTCGGGCAAACGGTGTCTTCGGGAGCGCCGCAAGATCGATCGTGTCTGCACCGTTGCCGCCGGGAATGATGAACCGCGTGACGTCTCCTTCGGCGCCTAGACGCTCATACCCCATGAAGCGGAGCAGTTCCTCGGTCGCGGCCGTATCGTGCAGATTGAAGCGCGCGCCGCTGAAGCCGCGGATGGCGTTGGCTTCGGAAATGCCCTCCGCAAGCCAGGGAGCGCGGGCGTCGTCGGCCGTTTCGACCAGAGCAAGGCCGTCGCCATCGGGGCCCGTGAAACGCAGGCGGCTGGCGCCAAAAACCGTGTCGGCCTGAAGACCACCTACGCCCTGAGCAACAAGTCGGTCTTTCCAGAAGGCCAGCGCGCCCTTTGGAATGGAAAACTGGGTCTCGCCGACTTCGCCGACGCCCGGCCGCCCGACCATCATGTGCGGGAACGGAAAGTAAGTCATGACGGTGCCGGGCGTGCCCTTCTCATCGCCGTAATAGAGATGGTAGACACTCGGCTCATCGAAGTTGACCGTCTTTTTCACGCGGCGAAGCCCGAGTGTGTCCGTGAAAAACCTGTTGTTCTGCTGCGCGTCCGACGCCATGGAGGTGACGTGATGCAGTCCCGTGATGTCCTTGATCATGGTCCGAGCCTTCCTTTGTTGACGTTACCCGTCGATGGCTACAGATGTAGCCGGGTTGATTGGAGCTCGGAATTGCAATATTTTTCTCGAATGAATTGCGATTTTTGAAACAATAAGATGAACGACCATAAAGCACTGAAGATCTTCCTGATGGCCGCCGAAAAGCGCAATTTCGCTCAGGTTGCCCGCGAGCTGGATATGACCCCCGCCGCGGTCACGCGAGCCATCGCCGCGCTTGAAGATGACCTCGGCGTCCAGCTGTTTGTCCGCACGACCCGCCAGGTGTCACTGACGACGGACGGCGCCGTTTTCGCAGCCCAGATCCAGCCGGCGGTCGAAGCGCTAGAAAGCGCACGGCGCGACGTCAAGAACGCCCACAAGGCTGACCAGGGACGCTTGAGGATCAGCGCGCCGACCTGGCTCGGCAAGACAGTGCTGCCGCCGATCCTTTCGGGCTTCCGGGAGCTCTATCCGAAAATCTGCTTCGAGATTTCGCTCTCGGACGGCTTGGTCGACATCGTTGATGACGACTATGACCTCGCCATTCGCATTTCCTCGGCCCCATCCGACAAGTTCACGATCTGGCGCAAGATCAAGGTGGTCCCACGGATTCTGGTGGCTGCGCCCGGCAGCAGGTTCGCGGAGATGCAGCATCCAAGCGAACTGAGCCCGGACGACTGCCTCGCCTACAGTGGCGAAAGCCGACGGGAGAACTGGCTGCTTTCGGACGGAGGCTCGAGCGTCACCATCGTCGCCGGAAGGGCATTCAGCGCGAACAATGGCGAGGTGCTGGCCGACATGGCCGCAGACGGTTCGGGCGTGGCGATGCTGCCGGGCTTTCACATCGCCGAGCATATTCGCAGCGGCCGGCTCGTTCATGTCCTGCCCAACTGGTCGCCGCCAGACCTCTGGTTGACGCTCTACTATCCACCCTACCAGGCCCTGCCGCCCCGCATCGCGACGTTCTCGAAATTCTTCGAGGAGCAACTGCCCGTCCACATGGTCATGCTCGAGTAGCTGGAAAGCCTGAAGCGCTGCTCCAGGAATGCCGGGCGGCCAGGAAAACCCGTCGACAGACCGGACGACGTTCGCTTCTTGCGCACCAAGGCAAACGCCAGCCTGTCGCCAATGCAGGAACGAGCCGCCCGTCCAATGCGACGGGGCATTTGCTCAAAGACCCTCTTCCCTTGCGTAGGCCGCAAGAAGGGTCGACAAGTCCTTCTCCGAACTGCTTGTGAGCAGGGCTCGGGATGTGATCGCTCCAATGTGGTGGTCCATCAGTTCGCAGGCCTTGTTGCGGTCATTGCCCGCGAGCGCGGCGATCAGTTCGCGATGCTCAGATACGGCACAATCGGACGAATGCGGGCGACCATAGAGCGACAGGATCATCGACGAGCGCGATACGAGCTCCGTGACATATCGCGACAGGATCGCATTTCCGGTCAATTGTGCGAGCAGCACGTGGAACTCGCCAGCGAGTTGGATCGAGGCAGAGGAATTGGTGAGCCTGGCCTTGTCCTCGGCATCGACGTGCGCTTCAAGCTCGCGGATCATCGGCGCCGTCATGTTGCCGATCAGGCTGTCGACGACCAGTATCTCCAGTGAGCGACGTACGGCGAAGATGTTGTGCCCGTCTTCCAGACTGGGATGGCTGACGCACGCCCCTTTGTTCGGTCGCAGTTCGACGAGGCCCTCCCCATTCAACCGCGCCAGCACCTGGCGCACGATCGTGCGGCTGACGCCAAGCCGCTCGCCGATCGAATCTTCAGGGAGCTTCGTGCCGGCTGCAAACGCCTGATCAAGGATTGCCCGCTTCAAGATGCGATAGACAGCCTCCGACTTCGGGACCGCGGATTTTTGACTGCTGTCGCTAGGTTTGGGGGTCATGACCGTCCTTGAGAGTTGCCGGGCGCGCCGTAAACGCAGCCCGCCCAGCTGTGGATCGCAAACAACTAACATCAGGTCGGCCGACCCGCAAAGCGGAGGACGACGCGCCGCAAATTCGGCCGCTTGTCCCTCACTCGATCGCGGCTCACCGCTCCTGATCCGCGATCTTCGCGGCTTGAGGAAACGGCTTCACTCTATTCCAGGCGGATCACCAACCAGTTTTACGCTGTCGACGATGACGCGCCGACGCCGGATGACAGTTCCCCTCTCCGACATCACTTCACGCCGAACACCACTTCGTCGCCGCTGAGAGACTGGAAACCGTTCGCCGTCAGGACAGATGGCATGCTGGCGCCGACACAACCCACCCCGTCCTCGTACAGGCAGGGGGTGACGTGGAAGCACATACCCTCTTCAAGGATGGCATGGTGATCGCGGCGGATCGCCATGACGTTGTCTTCACCCCATCCGGGCGGGAACGATCCGCCGATGCTGTAGGCTGGCCGGGTGACCATCCACTCGGCGAAACCGCGCCGTTCGATGACACTCTCGAAGATCCGCGCAGCCTCATGCGACGTCATGCCGGGTCGGACCCGCGCAAAGCCTTCGTCGAGCGCTTCCTTGCAGACCTCGAAGAGCCGCAGCACGCGGTCGGACGGCTTGCCGATCGAATAGAAGCGGAAGATCGGCGTATGATAATCGAAGACGGACGCAGCCGGCTCGATGTTGACGAGTTCGCCGCGGGAAATCGGTGCGCCGCACCAGGTCACGTGCGCACGGGCAGTGCGCGGGCCAGCGCATACATTCGGCATTTTCGCCGGGCGATGGCTACCGTTTGCAAGCATGCTGTCGCTGACAACCATGGCAAGCTCGGTGTCGGTCATCCCTTCCCTGAGTGCTGCAAAACCATCCTGACAGGATTTTGCGGCAATATGGCCGGCCTTGCGAAGAAGGTCGATTTCGGCGGCGCTCTTGACGCGGCGCAGATGCTCGACCAGGCCCGACGCGTTGACGATCGCATCGTCCTTCGGTCGAACGAAGGCGCTTACTGCGGTCTGGATCGTTCCGTACTCCGCGGCGATCACTGCCTTGCCGGGTGCAAAATCGGCGATCGTGCGCGCAAGCACCGTGGCATAGTCGTGCCCGTCGGGCACGCCAATCCCCTCATCGGCCCAGATCTTGCCCTTCAGCGCACGGATGTTGCTGAGTTCCGTCAGGCGCATCACCCAGATTGCCTTGCCGTCCTGGCGCACGATGAGGGACGTAGCACCATAGGCAAGCGAACCGAAGCCGGTGAGGTAGTACATGTTCTCGGTCGAGTTCAGCACGCAGGCGTCGATGCCGCGCTCTGCCATGAGCGTTCGCAAGGCATCGCGGCGGGCGAGGTATTCTTCAGGCTGGAAGGGCAAACGATCGAAGTCAGTCGACATGGTTTCTGCTCGTGTTTTAACTGGAGATCGTGTGGGGAGCGGCGACGGGCCGCTCCCCATCATCGCGTCAATCGCTCTTCTTGAGGTTCCAGAAGACCGGCACATCCTGCGTCACCAATACGTCGGAAACCTTGTCGGAGAAGGCGACGAAGGTTCGCCACTGGCCAAGCGGAATGTGATGGCCGGTTTCGAAGGCGCGGGTGGAGTACTCTGAAGCCACCGCCTTGCGGGCGTCCTGCCCATCGGCAAGCGCAAACTTCAGACGCAGATCCTCAAGCGCCTGATCGCAGGGCCAGCCGAAGATGCCCTTCTCGCAAGCACCGGAGAAGGTGATGCTCCAGACCGGGTTCGAAACTACTTGGCCGCCCACATAGGAATGCAGCAGGTTCCAGCCGCCCTTGTCGGCCGGTTCCTTGGAATTGCGGCGCTTCAGCACGGTGGCCCAGTCCATGGCCTGGACATCAACATTCAGGCCGATATCACGCAGCGCCTGCACAGTCACGACCGTCTCTGGGTGAACGATGCTCTCGTCGGTCGGATCGAGAATGACGATCGGCTTGGAAAAATCCCATCCCGCTTCCTCGAAAAGGGCCTTGGCCTTTGCCGGATCGGGAGCTTTCAGCGCGTCGAGCCCGGCTGCGGTTTCCATAGGGCTGCCGCAGATGAAGAAGGAGGCGCAGGTGCGGTAGTAGTCCGGATTGCCGTTGACCGCCTGGAGATAGGCCTCCTGGTTCGTCAGGTAGAACATGGCCTGGCGGGCCTTGGCGTTGTCGAAAGGCGGCTGTGTGTGGTTGAAGAACAGCGTGCCTTGCGTGCCGGTCTCGTTGATGACCTTGGTCTTCAGGTTGCCGGCCGCCTCGATGACGGGAAGCAGGTCGAGCGAGGGGTTCTGCCAGAAATCGATCTCGCCGCTCATCAGCGCCGAAAGCGCCGTCTGCTGGTCCTTGATGATGTCCCATTCCACGGCATCGAACTGGGCCACCTTGCCACCGGCAAGGCCGCTCGCCGGCTCCGGTCGCGGCACGTAGTCCGAGAATTTCTCGTAGACGACCTTGCTGCCGGGCACCCACTTGTCCCTGGCAAACTTGTAGGGGCCCGAGCCGACATATTCGCTGATCTCCTTGAAGGGGTCGGTCTCGGCTATGCGCTTGGGCATCATGAAGGGGATGTTGGATGCCACCTTGCTCAGGGATTCAAGCACGATGCCGTAGGGCTGGTTGAACTCCAGTTCGAAAGTGCGGTCGTCGACGACGCGCATCTCCTTAAGCTGGCGCGCCATCAGTTGACCGGCCGCGTCGCGCGCCTGCCAGCGCTTCAAGGATGCCACGCAGTCGTCCGCCTTGACCGGCTGGCCGTCATGCCATTTCAGGCCCTCGCGAAGCGTGAACCGGTACGTCTTCTTGTCATCCGACAACGTCATGTCCTCGACCATTTGCGGCTTGGGCACGAAATGCTCATCAAGTGCATAGAGCGTGTCGTAGATCATGAAGCCATGCATCTTCACGATATCGGCGGTCGACCCCATCGGATCGAGCACCTGAAGGTCGGCGCTCGGCACGACTTTCAGAGTGATTTCCGCAAGGGCGGTGCCCATTCCAGACAAAAGCACAGCCGAAGCGAGCAGGGTCCGCCAGGACGCTTTGATATGATTGAACATGGTCATTCCCCTTTTCGTTGTTCGTGACGTCAGGCCGCGACGGTCTCTTCGGCTCGGCCCGGTATCGAAGCGAGAAGCTCGCGGGTGTAGGGATGGGCGGGTGCGGCGAAGACGGAAGCGACCGTGCCCTCCTCGACGACCTGGCCGCGGTGCATGACGATCAGCCGGTCGCAAATCTGCGCGGCAACGCGCAGGTCATGGGTGATGAAGAGGATCGCCAAGTCGAGACGCTTCTGGATATCATCGATGAGGCGCAGCACCTGCGCCTGGACCGAGACATCCAGCGCCGAGACGGCCTCGTCCGCAACCAGAATATCGGGCTCCATGGCGAGCGCCCTGGCAATGGAGATCCGCTGGCGCTGACCACCGGAGAACTGGTGCGGAAAGCGATCGACCGCATGCGGCTCCAGCCCGACGAGCTGCATCAGCTCGCGTGCCCGCTCCAGAGCCTGCGTTTTACTTTGGCCGAAGTTCATAGGCCCTTCGATGATCGACTGGCCAACGGTGCGTCTCGGGTTGAGCGAGCGATAGGGATCCTGGAACACCATCTGCAAACGCTGGCGGAAGGCCCTACCATCCCTGCCGCCGGAAAGCGTGACCTTGCCCGAAGAGGGTTCGAGCAGCTGGGCAATGCAGCGGGCGAGCGTCGATTTTCCCGAACCGGATTCACCGATGATGCCGAGCGTTTCGCCGCGTCGCACGCTCAGCGAAGCGCCTTGAAGCGCGTGCACCGTCCGCCGGTCGCGAAAGAGCCCCCCGCTGTGGTAAGTCTTTGCGAGCTCGTTCACATTGATCGCGACCTCGCCGGTAACGACATGATCCTTGCGCTTCGGCTCCAAGGTCGGCACGGCGGCAATCAACATGCGGGTGTAGCCGGAGGTTGGCTGATCGAGCACCCGCTCCACCGGCCCTTGCTCCACCACCTTGCCTGCTCTCATCACGACCACGCGGTCGGCGATCTCCCTGACGACGCCGATATCGTGGGTGATGAACAACACCCCCATATCGCGCTCGCGCTGCAGATCGCGGATCTGCTTCAGGATCTGCGCCTGGGTCGTCACATCGAGCGCCGTCGTCGGTTCGTCGGCGATCAGCAGCTTCGGTCCCAGGATGAGGGCGGCGGCGATCAGCACGCGCTGGCGCTGCCCGCCCGAAAGCTGGTGCGGGAAGGCATGATACATCCGCTCCGGATCCGGCAGATTGACCTCCTTCATCGCAGCGATGACCCGCGCGAAGCGATCCTTGCCAGAAAGCCTGAGATGGGTGCGCAGGACCTCGTCGATCTGCTTGCCAACGGTTTGTACCGGGTTCAGGGCCGTCATTGGCTCCTGGAAGATCATACCGATGCCACGGCCGCGCAGGTCCCGCATCTCTGCGGGCGCGGCCCTGGTAATGTCCCTGCCCTCAAAGAGAATACGGCCCTCAGGCTTGGGAAACACCTTCGGCAGCAATCCCATGATCGACTGGGCGGTCACGGACTTTCCGGAACCGGATTCGCCAACGACGCAGACGATCTCGCCGGCGGCAACAGAAAGGGACACGTGATCGACCGCAAAACCACGGTCGCCACCGCCCGGTAGCAAAATGGCGAGATCCTGGACCTCGATGACGGGAGGGGTCTTCATCAGCATCACTCTCACATCCGTTTTGCAATGCGCGGGTCGAGCGTGTCACGCAGACCGTCCCCGAGCAGGTTGATGCCAAGCACCGTGAGCGCCAGGAAAAGGCTCGGCAGGAAAACCAGCCGCGGTGCCACCTGGAAGAAGGTGCGCCCTTCGGAGATCATGTTGCCCCAGCTCGGGATTTCCGGCGGCAGGCCCGTGCCGAGGAAGCTAAGGCCTGCCTCGATCAGAATGGCCGAGGCGCAGATGTAGGTGCCGAGCACCATCAGCGGCGCGTAGGTGGTCGGCAGGATGTGACGCAGGAGGATCTTCGGCGTCGAGGTACCGACGGAAATGGCAGCCTCGACGAAAGGCTCCTCGCGCACCGTCAGCACCACGCTGCGCACCAGCCGCACCACGCGTGGGATCTCCGGGATCGTGAGCGCCACGACAACCGTTGCGATGCTGGCGCGCGTGAGCGAGACGAGCGCAATGGCGAGCAGGAAGGTCGGTATCGCCATCAGCCCGTCCATAACGCGCATGACGATGGCATCGACCCAGCGGAAGTATCCCGTCACCAGGCCGATGGTCACGCCGACGAGAAGGGCCGCCGTCGCGACACAAAGGCCGATCAGTATGGAACTGCGTGCGCCATAGACCGCCCGGCTGTAGACATCGCGGCCGAAGAGATCGGTGCCGAACCAGGCAAGCTCGGATGGCGGCTTCAGCCGCATGCCGGGATCGATGCGGGTCGGATCGACGGTTCCAAGCAGTGGCGCCGCCATCGCCATGAGGACAATCGCCAGGACCAGGAACCCGCCCACAAGAACGGACGGATGCGAAAGGAATGCCGGAAGGTGACGTCTCGCGGGCGCCGGTGCGGCAGAGGGGGAAGCAAGACTGTTCATCAGTAGCGCACCCTTGGATCGAGGAAGGCATAGCCGATGTCGATCGCCAGATTGACGAGGACATAGACGCCGGAAAACATGAGGATGACGCCCTGGATGACCGGATAGTCACGCTTGAGGATCGCATCGACCACGAGGCGGCCGACGCCGGGTAGGTTGAACACCGTCTCTATGACCACAACGCCGCTGATCAGAAGCGCCACACCGATGCCGATCACGGTGAGAATGGGGATCGCCGCATTGCGCAAGGCGTGACGGGTCACCACGAGGCGCTCTTTGACGCCCTTGGCGCGCGCTGTTCGGATGAAATCCTCGCCCATCATCTCCAGCACGCTCGCGCGTGTGATACGCGCGATCAGCACCAGATAGGCGAGCCCGAGCGTCACCGTCGGCAAAGCGATCGAGGAGAGAAACGGACCAATGCCGTTGCTGATACTCGTAAACCCCTGCACCGGCAGAACACGCAGCTGCAACGAAAACACATAGATCAGGCAGTAGCCGAGCACGAAAACGGGAACCGAAAAGCCAAGCACGGAGACGAGCATGAGCGCCCGGTCGAGCCAGCTTCCGGCCGTGGCGCCGGCGATGGTGCCGAGCGGCACGGCAATCACGATGGCGAAGACGAGTGTTGTGACCGCCAGCGAGGCTGTCGGCTCCAGGCGCTGCAAGATGAGGTCTGCAACGGGGATGTTCGAAAAGATCGAAATGCCGAGATCGCCTTGCAGCAGCGAGCCGGCCCAGATGAAGAACTGGGTGACCAGTGGCTGGTCCAGACCGAGAGACGAACGGATCTTCTCGATGGTTGCCGCATCGGCGTTGTCGCCGGCAATCACAACCGCCGGATCACCGGGACTGAGCCGCAAGAGCAGGAAGACAACGATGGAAACGACGAGGATGACCGGCACAAGACCAAGCACCCTTCTTGCGACGAAGCTCAGCATTGCAATTCCTCCTAGATTGAATGCATTCTTTTTGTATTTTTGTATACAATTTGCATACATCGACACAAAAGTAAAGAACTTTTCGTTTCGCGGTGCCGCAATCCGCACTTTACGGATCAGGAAAGGATCAATGCACGCGAAACCAAGTCGACAAACGGCATTCAATTTATCATAATTTTGTATGCATTTTCGAAGGCTACCGGTATCGAACAGGCGGCACGACCCTGCCGGCCTACGCGGAATGCAGAATGGCCCCGACAAACCCGGGGGCCCCACGCCTTGCTCACAAAGGGTGCGCCCAGCGCCGCGGACGATGCTCACCTGACCAGAGACGCAACGCCGGTACACTTGCCAGCTGGCTCGCTTCGACCGAGATGCGGCGAGCCCGCCGCAACGTCCAGCGGTATATTTTACCAGAGATGTCGCCGGGGTTCGGCATCGAACGGTCAGACCCAGGCGCCGATAGGCGGGTATCGAGATCGGTCGGCACCGACCGATCTTCCAACGTCCTTCCTCGCCGAGCTTCAAGTTACCCGCAAACGCCGGTCCTCGTGACCGGCAGGGTCTCCGGCTGATAGGCGCGGTCTACCAACCAATGCCCAGCTCCGATAGCTTTGTTGGTCGCATCGGTGTCCGGACGCAACGGAGAGGGATGCCACAGTCTCCTGTACGAGCGCGGCCGTGGCGGCTGGATCCTGCACTTCGCGCAGGGCCGGACGGAAAGGCGGGCTACTCGCTCTGGCGGAAATTGCGCAGGCGATCGAACAGGACAGCGAGGATGGTCGCACTGCCAATGAAGGTTCCCTGCCAGAAGGCGTTGATGCCGAGAAGCCCGAGGCTGTTGCGGATCACCTCGATCAGTGCTGCACCGACCAAAGCACCGAAAGCCGTGCCGGCACCACCGGCGAGATTGCCCCCGCCGATCACCGCCGCGGCGATGACCTGCAACTCCATACCGGCACCGATATTGGTTGTCACCGCACCGAGCCAACCCGTCTGGATGATGCCGGCGATGCCGGCCGAGAGCGCCGAGATCATGTAGACGCAGACCTTGATGGGCCGCACGGGCAGGCCCGTGGCAATGGCCGCCTTCTCGTTGCCGCCGATGGCGTAGATATAGCGGCCAATCCGCGTCCAGCGCAGCATGAAACCGGTCAGAAGCGCCAGCACGATCATGTAGATCACCGGGTTGGCGATACCGAAGACGGATCCGCCGCCGAGGGCGAGAAGCTTGTCGTGGTCGGGGCCGAATTCGAAGACCACGGTGTTGTTGGACGCGACCATCGCCAGGCTTCGGGCAACCGAGAGCATGCCGAGCGTCACCACGAAGGGTGGGAAGCCGAGATAGGCGATGAGGATGCCGTTGAATGCGCCAATCGCCAGCGCCGTCGCGATCGAGACGGCAATGCCCGTCTCGATGCCGTATCCGGCATGCATCGTCACCGCAAGTACCATGCTGCACAGGCAGAGCACCGAGCCTACCGAGAGGTCGATCCCGCCGGTGATGATGACGAGCGTCATGCCGAGGGCGATGATGGCCACGAAGGTGACGTTGCGGGTGATGTTGTAAAGGTTCTTTGCCGTGGCGAAACTGTCGGTGGCAAACGACAGGAAGATGCAGGCGAGGATGACGGCGACCAGAACCCAGAAGGTCTGGCTGGCCAGAACAGCGCCTCCGAGTGTGCGCTGCCTGCGCGCGATCGTCTGATCCAGGATCGTTGCCATTGTTTTCGCATTTCCTCCGATGCAGAAATGTAGGCTCCCTTAGACTTCATCCACCCTCGATGGCGCCGGTGATCAGCCCCGTCACCTCCTCCGGCGAAGTCTCGGCGATCGGTTTGTCCGCCACCTTCCGGCCCCGACGCATGACGACGACGCGATCGGCGACATCAAAGACGTCGGGCATGCGGTGGCTGATGAGCACAACCAGGATACCACGGTCGCGCAACTGCCGAATCAGATGCAGCACTTCGGCCACCTGGCGGACGGAAATTGCAGCCGTCGGCTCGTCCATTAGGACGATTTTCGCCTCCGAGATCATCGTGCGCGCGATTGCCACCGCCTGCCGCTGCCCGCCGGACATTTGCTTCACGAGGTCGCGTGCCCTGGTCTCCGAACGCAGTTCCTTGAAGATCTCGCCAGCGCGCCGGTACATTGCCTTGTAGTCCAGCACGCGCAATGGCCCGATGCCGCGACGCAGTTCGCGACCGAGGAAGACATTCGCCGCTGCCGACAGGTTGTCACACAGAGCCAGATCCTGATGCACGATTTCGATGCCGAACTGTCTCGCCTCGACGGGGCGATGCAGCACGATATCGCGACCATTGAGGCGCATTGTGCCGTGGCTCGGGCGGTAGTTGCCCGCAATCATTTTGACGAGCGTCGACTTGCCAGCGCCGTTGTCGCCCATCAGGCCCACGACCTGCCCTGCCTCTAGCGACAGCGAAATGTCGTTGACTGCCTGTATGGCCCCGAAGTGCTTGGAAATATTGCTGAGCTCTAGCAGCACGACCAGCCTTCCAGCCTCCCCAAGACGCGCCCCGCGAGATGCGCGTCGCCGCGTGTCCGCCACGCGCGCGTTAGCGACTACTTATTTATGCAAATCGTCCTGAACGCGTCAATGACGCCGATATCGGTAAACTAGTTTTGTATGACAAATAGATTGACGGACGAAGCGATCATATATTAGCTAATGCTGGGAGATAGGCATGCTTATCCTTGTCACCGGGGCAACGGGCAAGGTCGGGCGGCACCTCATAACAGCGCTGCTTGACCGGCCACGTTTTTCACAAGCGCGCATTCGCGCGCTCTGCCACAATCGTGTGCTCGATCCGACCGAACGGCTCACCATCATCAGCGGCTCTATCGCCGATCGCGCCGTGGCGGAACGCGCGATTGCCGGCGTGAGCCACGTCGTGCATCTCGCGACCTGCAAGGAAACGCCCGCCGACGTTATGGATGTGACCGTCAAGGGTCTCTTCTGGCTGCTCGAAGCGTTCAGGGAGAGCCCGACCGCCCGGCAGTTCATTCTGATCGGCGGCGACGCCGCCGTCGGCCATTTCTTCTATCCCCATGACGGCCCGATTACCGAAGCAACACCGCATAGCGCCTATCCCGGCTGTTACGCGCTGTCGAAAGTGCTCGAGGAGGTGATGGTCGAGCAATATGCCATTCAATACGGGATGAACGTCTGCTGCCTGCGCGCGCCGTGGATCATGGAAAAGGACGACTTCAAGCACTCACTCTCCTTCGGCGACGACGTCTTTGGCGGGCCCGACTGGAAGACGTTCTTTGCACCTGACCAAGCCAGGCGTCATGCAGAAGCTCAAGCCGTGCCTCTGCTGCGCGATGGCGACGGCCGGCCGATCAAACGCAACTTCGTTCATGTCAGCGACCTCGTGTCGGCAATTCTGAGCGCGATCGACAATCCACGCGCGGAGCGCCAACGTTTCAACATCTCCATGGACCGCCCGGTCGACTATGGCGAGGTCGCGAGCTATCTCAAGCGCACGCGCGGTCTGCCATCCGTCGACGTTCCAAGCCATTTCCACTCGAACTGGATGGACAACAGCAAGGCGAAGTTCCTGCTGGATTGGCAGCCAGAATACGATCTCGAACAACTCATCGACCAGGCCTGGCAATACGAGCGTCCACCAAGTGACCCCCGCATTGTCTGGTATCCCGGTTGATTTGTGCCGCGGACAGAGGGTGTCCGCTTGTCTAACGGGAGGATAAAATGAGGAAAGCATTGGTGCTTGCAGTCGCAGCGCTCGCGCTGGCCACCGGCCCCGCCGACGCCCAGGAGAAGAAGCAGCTCGTCATTGTGGTCAAAGGCCTCGACAATCCGTTCTTCGAAGCCATCAACCAGGGCTGCCAGAAGTGGAACAAGGAAAACGCAAGCTCGGAATATGAGTGCTTCTATACCGGCCCGGCGTCGACTTCGGACGAAGCCGGCGAGGCGCAGATCGTCCAGGACATGCTCGGCAAACCCAGCACGGCGGCGATCGCCATTTCGCCATCCAACGCCAAGTTGATTGCACAGACCCTGAAGACCGCCAACCCGTCGGTCCCGGTCATGACGCTTGATGCCGACCTCGCCAAGGAGGATGCGGGCCTGCGCAAGACCTATCTCGGTACCGACAACTACACGATGGGGGCGCGGATCGCCGACTACATCAAGAAGGCCAAGCCGAATGGCGGCAAGATCTGCACCATCGAGGGCAACCCTGGGGCCGACAACATCCTCAGGCGCGCCCAGGGCATGCGTGACGTGCTCACGGGCAAGGAGGGACTGGCAGAGCTAAAGGGTGAAGGCGGCTGGACGGAGGTTGCAGGCTGCCCGGTCTTTACCAATGACGACGGCGCCAAAGGCGTACAGGCGATGACCGATATCCTCGCGGCCAATCCCGACCTCGATGCCTTCGGCATCATGGGTGGCTGGCCGCTCTTCGGCGCGCCGCAGCCCTATCGCGACCTGTTCAAGCCGATGGCGGACAAGATTGCCAAGAATGAATTCGTCATCGGTGCGGCAGACACGATCGGTGAAGAGGTGGCGATTGCCAAGGAAGGTCTGGTCACTGCGCTCGTCGGCCAGCGCCCCTTCGAAATGGGCTACAAGGCACCTTCGGTCATGCTGGACCTGATCGCCGGCAAGCCGGTGGATGATCCCGTCTTCACCGGTCTTGACGAATGCACGAAGGACACGGCGGACACCTGCATCCAGAAGTAAATCAATAGCTGCGGCACCCCTTTGACGGGTGCCGCAAACTTTGCCATATCCGCAACAATCGCAGTTGCCGCGCGACGCGCCGGCTGACGGCGACAGGCGCCGCGGCGCCATCTGGGAGGTCCCCCCGACAGAAATCATCAAGGGGGGATCATCCACCCATAATGCATGGCATGGAGAGCACAATGACCAAGCGGATCATCTTCACCGGTGGCAGCGGCAAGGCTGGTCGCCATGTCGTGCAGCATCTCGTCGATAAGGGCCATCAGGTGCTCAACCTCGACACGAAGCCGCTCGACAATCCGAAGGTGCGCACACTGATCACCGACATCACCGACAGCGGCCAGGTGTTCAACGCTCTGTCGAGCTACACCGGCCTGCATGAGTTCGACCCGTCGCTTGCGCCGCAGCCAGTCGATGCCGTCGTTCACTTCGCGGCCATCCCGCGCATCCTTATTGCGCCCGACAACGAGCTCTTTCGCATCAACGCTATGGGCACCTACAATGTCATCGAGGCAGCGGTGAAGCTCGGCATCCGCAAGATCGTCATCGCTTCAAGCGAGACGACCTACGGCCTCGTCTTTGCCAACGAGCCTAAAAGCCCGCAGTACTTCCCGCTCGACGAGGATTACGACGTCGACCCGATGGATAGCTACGCACTGTCCAAAGTCGTCAATGAGAAGACGGCACGCGCCTTTGCGCTCAGAAGCGGCGCCGACATCTATGCCCTGCGCATCGGCAATGTCATCGAGCCGAGCGAGTACCACCTCTTCCCCGGCTGGTTCGCCGACCCGGGTTTTCGCAAGCGCATTGCCTGGAGCTATATCGACGCGCGCGATCTCGGGCAGATCACGCTGAAGGCGGTGGAGACCGACGGTCTCGGCTTCCAGATCTTCAACGCGGCAAACGACGAAACCTCCGCCGATATTCCGACGAAGGAACTGATCGACCGCTTCTACCCTGGCGTTCCCGTCAATGGGGAGCTCGGGGAATACGAAACGCTGCTTTCGAACCGCAAGGCCCGCGCGCTGCTCGGCTTCCAACCGCAGCACAGCTGGCGGAAGTATGTCGGCGTCCAGTGACCCCCCGCGCGTACAGACAAAATTCGAGAAAACAGACGAAATGACTGAACAACGACTAAAAAAAGGCTCCGCCGGATCGCAGCCGGCAGAGGCCGCGCGCGCGAGCCGGCGGCTCGATGCGCCGCGCATATCGGCGCCCAGCGTCCACATGTCGCTTGCCGACGACATCGGGCTAAGAATCGTGCGGGGCGACTATCCGCCCGGAACGATCCTGCCGAACGAGGCTCAGTGGACGGAAATTTTCGACGTCAGCCGCACAGCTGTCAGGGAGGCGATCAAGATACTGATGGCCAAGGGCCTGCTTGCCTCGCGTCCGAAAATCGGCAGCTGGGTTGAGCCGAAGGAGCGCTGGAACCTGCTCGATCGCGACGTCTTAAGCTGGTACGCGGTCTCACCGGACCGGCTCCAGTTCCTCAAGACCGTGCAGGAGTTTCGCCACATCATCGAACCGGAAGCGACCGCGCTTGCAGCCGCCCGCCGAAGCGGCGCGCAGATGGCCGAAATCAGCGCGGCATTGAGAGAGATGGAACAGGCGACAACGCTGCAGGCCCGCACCGAAGCCGACACGCGGTTTCACCTTACGATCCTGCGCGCTTCAGGAAACGACCTCATTGTGCCCCTGGGGGCGATGATCGATTCTGCGCTCAACCATCTTTTCGTGCTCGTGACCCGCGACGACAGCAGTTCCATTCACGCGCTGAAGCTTCACGCGGACATCGAAAAGAGTATTCGCTTCGGGCGCCCCAATGCCGCGCGCAACGCTGTGCGGCGCCTCTTGACCAACACCGATGAGCTCATTGCACAGCTGGAGCGCAGTACTTGATCGCCGATCATGCGGGCTGGCCGTCGTACGGTCCGAGAGGCAATTAACGAGAGCCTTCTTTTAGAAGCCGATGGAGCCAAACAGGCCCCATCGGCTTTTAAACTCAGGCCAGCGCCGGCAGCAGCTGGTCGATGCTCTTCTTGGCGTCGCCGTAGAACATGCGGGTGTTGTCCTTGTAGAACAGCGGGTTCTCGATGCCGGAGTAGCCAGTGCCCTGGCCGCGCTTGGAGACGAACACCTGCTTGGCCTTCCAGACTTCGAGCACCGGCATGCCGGCGATCGGTGAGTTCGGGTCTTCCTGGGCGGCCGGATTGACGATGTCGTTGGAGCCGATGACGATGACGACATCGGTTTCGTGGAAGTCCTCGTTGATCTCGTCCATCTCGAGCACGATGTCGTAGGGAACCTTCGCTTCGGCCAAAAGCACGTTCATGTGGCCCGGCAGACGGCCGGCGACCGGATGAATGGCAAAGCGGACGTTCTTGCCGGCCGCCCGCAGCTTGCGGGTGAGCTCGGAGACGGATTGCTGTGCCTGCGCCACCGCCATGCCGTAGCCCGGCACGATGATGACGCTGTCGGCGTCATTAAGGGCTGCGGCCACGCCATCGGCATCGATGGCGATCTGCTCGCCGGTGATTTCCATCTGTGGGCCGGTGGTCGCGCCGAAGCCGCCGAGGATGACCGACAGGAACGAGCGGTTCATCGCCTTGCACATGATGTAGGAGAGGATCGCACCCGAGGAGCCGACGAGCGCGCCGGTGACGATCAACAGATCGTTGCCGAGCGTGAAGCCGATGGCCGCGGCCGCCCAGCCGGAATAGCTGTTCAGCATCGACACCACCACCGGCATGTCGGCGCCGCCGATGCCCATGATCAGGTGATAGCCGATGAAGAAGGCGGCGAGCGTCATGACGAGCAGCGTCCAGGTGCCGGCACCATTGACGTAGAGCACCAGCAACACGAGCGAGAGAAGGGCAGCACCGGCGTTGAGCAGGTGACCGCCGGGCAGCTTCTTCGCCTTGCCGTCGACCTTGCCGGCAAGCTTGCCGAAGGCGATGACGGAGCCGGTGAAGGTGACGGCGCCGATGAAGACGCCGAGGAAGACCTCGACCTTCATGATCGACAGTTCGACCGGTTCCTTGTGGGCAAGGATCGCGGCAAAGCCGGTCAATGCAGAGCGGGCCGCCGCATCGAGACCGGCGACATCAGCCGCTTCGATATGGGCGTTGAAGCCGATGAACACGGCGGCAAGACCGACGAAGGAATGGAGTGCAGCAACGAGCTGCGGCATCTCGGTCATCTGGACGCGGGAGGCGACGAAGTGGCCGAGCACAGCGCCGCCGGCGATCATCAGCGCGATGATGAACCAGTTGCCGACGTCAGGCCCGCAGACCGTGGCGACAATGGCGAGTGCCATGCCCGTCATACCGTACCAGACGGCGCGCTTGGCGCTTTCCTGGCCGGAAAGCCCGCCGAGCGAGAGGATGAAGAGAACGGCTGCCGCAATATAGGCGGCCGATACGATACCGATCATCATGATGATTACCCCTGCCCGATCAGGATTTCTGGAACATGGCGAGCATGCGCCGTGTGACGAGGAAGCCGCCGACGATGTTGATCGTGGCGATCAGCACCGACAGCGCTGCAAGCAGCACCACCAGCCAGTTGCCAGACCCGATCTGCAGCAGAGCGCCGAGAATGACGATGCCGGAGACCGCATTGGTAACGGCCATCAGTGGCGTGTGCAGCGAATGCGAGACGTTCCAGATGACCTGGAAACCGACGAAGCAGGCAAGCACGAAGACGACGAAGTGGCCCATGAAAGCCGGCGGCGCGAAGGCACCGACGAGGAGCAGCAGTGCCGTGCCGACGGCGAGCAGCGCGAGCTGGTTCTTCGTCTGCGCCTTGAAGGCTGCGGCTTCACCGGCGCGCTTTTCCTCCGGCGTCGGCTCCTTCACCTTTTCCCTTGGCTTCTGTGCCGCGATCGCAGCGATCTTCGGCGGTGGCGGCGGATAGGTGATCGCCCCCTCGAACGCGACCGTCGCGCCACGGATGACGTCGTCCTCCATGTTGTGGTCGAGCTTGCCATCCTTGCCCGGCGTCAGATCGGTCAGCATATGGCGGATGTTGGTTGCATAGAGCGTCGACGCTTGCGCGGCCATGCGGCTCGGGAAGTCCGTATAACCGATGACGATGACGCCGTTGTCGGAGACGATGCGCTGATCGGCAACGGTGAGATCACAGTTGCCGCCGCGTTCGGCCGCAAGGTCGACCACCACCGATCCCGGCTTCATCGCCGCCACCATGTCGGCCAGCCAGAGTTTCGGCGCATCGCGGCCGGGGATCAGCGCCGTGGTGATGACGATGTCGATCTGAGGCGCGAGCTCCCGGAACTTGGCAAGCTGCTTCTCGCGGAACTCAGGCGAGGACGGGGCCGCATAGCCGCCGGTTGCCGCACCGTCCTGCTGAGCGCCCCCCTCGCCATCGGCAAAATCGAGATAGACGAACTCCGCGCCCATGCTCTCGATCTGTTCGGCGACCTCAGGGCGCACGTCGAAGGCGTAAGTCTGGGCACCAAGCGAGGTGGCGACGCCGATCGCCGCGAGGCCGGCGACGCCCGCACCGATCACCAGCACCTTGGCCGGCGGCACCTTGCCGGCGGCCGTCACCTGGCCGGTGAAGAAGCGACCGAAATTGTTGCCGGCCTCGATCACCGCCCGGTAGCCGGCAATATTGGCCATCGACGACAATGCGTCCATCTTCTGGGCGCGCGAAATGCGCGGCACCATGTCCATGGCGATGACGTTGGCGTCCTTTGAGCGCGCAAGCTCCAGCAACTCACCATTCTGGCCGGGATAAAAGAACGAGATCAGCGTCTTGTTTGCAGACAAGAACGCAATCTCGGACGGCTGCGGTGGGCGCACCTTGACGATCACGTCAGCCGAAGCCCAAAGCGCTTCAGCAGACGGGACCACCTCAACGCCCGCGGCCCGGTAGGCATCATCGGAAAAACCGGCCGAAAGGCCAGCACCCATTTCGATGATGCTGGCATAGCCAAGTTTAGAAAGCTGTACGGCGCTGTCAGGTGTCAGTGCCACGCGCGCCTCACCTGCGGTTACCTCCCGCGGCGCACCAATTTTAATCGCCATGCTTGTCTGTCCTCTCCCGCCGACTGCGCAACGCTAATGTCCCTCAACAAATGCGACAGCAGAACATGCAGACTTAGAGAGTACTGTCCAGTACGGCTTGCCGCGAATCCGTCCATTCTTGTCGCTTTTTAGTTTTCCCTAAACGATTTTATCCGCTGAGCACGACATCCGACCGGGCGGTAGCGCGCGCGGTGGCCGCAAAGGAGACTGCGCCGCCTCCATGAACGACGCTGCCGGGAGCCCTACAGATGAAGCCCATATGGCAGCTGGACGAAGTGGTCGTGATGATCGGCGGGAAAGGGCACTGGCTCCGGCGCGCCTTCGACCAAGACGGCGACGTGCTCGACGAAACAGCAAGGCAGCCAGACGCCCCCCTTGCATCGCCTCAAGGCGAGCGCGCATGGGAAGGGCGCCACTGGGACAGCGGCCTGAGCCACGCGCCATGTCGAAGCGCTGCGTCAACTTGCGTCACTTAGATGAAGAGTGAGAAAGGGACAACAAAAGCAGTTTCAATAACACTTAAATCTCAAAGGTAGCCTGGAGGAAAAAGTGGTTTTTATCCGACGTGCCAAACCCGCCAATCTTCATGTCGCCGTTGCTGCGGTCCTGGTCGGCCTTCTCGTCCTTTCCTCAGGCACTATCTGTTCGTTCCTGGAAAAAGCTGGCCAGGCGCGCGAAGGCGCTGCGTTGGTTCAACGCGACTCGTTGGTGGCCCTCGCTTCTGCTTTCTAGGGCAGGCGCGCGCTCGAATACTCGCGCTGAGGTTCCCGGTTCGCCGCCGCGCAAGCTCTGCGAAGGCGAACCGCACGCTATCCATTCGTGACGGGTCTGGGTCGCCCTCTGATGCTAGCGGTTCGGCGTCCGAAGTCTCGACGGCTTCGTGAGATGGAGCGGATCTAGCAGGTCGGTCCTAACGCTTGCCGGCAGCGCCTGTGTCGTTTCAAGAACCTCACTTATCGTACGGCCGGTTTCCAGAACCTCCTTGGCGATCTGCGCGGATCGCTCATACCCGAGAAGCGATACAAGTGCGGTCGCCAATGCGGTGCCAGCTTCAAGATTTTGCCGGCAACGCTCGATGTTGGCGGTGATCCCAACGACGCATTTGGCGGTGAGCGTCTCGCTCGCATTGGTCAACAGCTTCATTGACTGCAACAGGTTGAAAACAATCACCGGCTCCATCGCGTTCAATTGCAACTGTCCGGCTTCGGCCGCCAACGTTACAACAAGATCCGCCCCGATGACCTGGTATGCGACCTGGTTCACAACCTCAGGAATGACGGGGTTCACCTTTCCGGGCATGATTGACGAACCTGGTTGCATCGGTGGGAGATTGATCTCGCCAAGGCCGCCCCGCGGGCCGCTGGAAAGCAGCCGTAGATCGTTCGAGATCTTGGACAGTTTTATTGCTGTCCGTTTCAAGGTTCCGGAGAAGTGAACGAAGGCGCCCGTGTCCCAGCAGGCCTCGACAAGATCTGACGCCGGTTTTAGCTCGATCCCGGTAATCCTCGAGAGCTCTTCTGTTGCGATTGCCGAGTAGGCGGGATCGGCCGTGATACCCGTTCCAATCGCTGTACCACCAAGATTGATTTCCTTGAGAAGCCGAGCGGCCTCCTCCAGTCGAAGGATATCTTCTCGCAGGGTCACTGCAAAAGCCATGAATTCCTGTCCGAGCGTCATCGGGACAGCGTCCTGGAGCTGGGTTCTTCCAAGTTTGACGATGTCCCCGAACTCTCTAGCCTTCGCTTCGAAGGCGGAGGCCAGTCGCTCTATCGCGGTCGAGAGCTCCCGATGGCTGAAGAGCAACGCCAGTCTTATCGCCGTTGGGTAGACGTCGTTTGTCGATTGCGCGAGATTGACATCGTTGTTGGGATGAATGACGTCGAAGCGCCCCCGCGGGAGGCCAAGATGCTCGAGTGCTCGATTTGCGATCACCTCGTTGACGTTCATGTTCGTCGAAGTGCCGGCACCACCCTGAAACACGTCCACGGCAAACTGGTCCAGCAGTTGACCGCTTGCTACATCGTCACAGGCCCTTTCTATCGCGTACGTCTTTTCAGACGAAAGGTCGCCGAGCCTGTGATTGGCGAAGGCGGCGGCCTTCTTTGTCAACGCAAGGGCTCGGACGAACTGCGGGTAATGGCTGAGTGGGATCCCCGAGATCTGAAAATTCGCCATCGCGCGAGCGGTCTGTGCACCGTAGTAGGCCTCCGAGGGAAGGTCGACTTCGCCAAGTGAGTCTCGTTCGCTGCGCGTCTTATGAGGGGACGGAGACGGAGTATCTGACATGCTAATCCTCTCGTGTGCCGTGATCGCCGTCCGCGTCTGAACGCCATGGCCTTCGGACGTTCCCATTCGCCCGTCCGTTTCGATCAACGAGCCGAAGGGTAAGCTTTGACAGCAGGGCTTTCGACTTCGCTAGGCGAAAACATGTGACGCGAGGTGACGCGAATGGCGCGCCGCATGGATGCTGCGACGTCGCGAACCCCAATCTACTGACTGCCGCGTCGAACGAGCTTGCGCCAGCGAGATGGCGCTTGTGGGAAGGACGGCTTTCGATGAGACCTAGAGCAATGCCGCGTGCTGTCTCACACGGTTTGCGGCATCCGACAAACGTTCGGTCGAAACTGTGCCCGACCGTGCCGCGGCCGCGATTCCTTCACACAGATCGCCAAGATGCGGCCCGCCAGAGACAAGCAAAAGATCGGCTCCGGCATTGAGTGATGCGACTGCTGTCGCCACCAACGATCGGCCTCGCATGGTGGCGGGGGCATCAAGATCATCACTTACGACGAGACCCTGAAATCCGAACTGCTGCCGCAAGAGCGCAATGACGGCAGGCGACGTGCTGGCCGCATTTTCGGCGTCGAGCGCGACAACGGGCGCCGGGCCTGTCATGATTGCCCTGGTTCCGGCCTCGATGGCTGCCTGGAACGGCAGCGCATTGTGCAGAATGCGCTCCAGTGGCGTGTGCGACGCGACATCGACGAGTGCGGGGTCAGCAACCAGATTGTCGTATCCGGGAAAGTGCTTGGTTACAGCAGAAACGCCTGCCTTTTGAACACCCCTCACGAACGCCTTGACGAGCTTGGCCACGGCCGCGGGGTCGGTCCCCATCTGCCGGTTGCGCAGCCAGGGATTTTGCATCCCCGCGACATCGGCAATCGGCGCGAGGAACATCGTTACACCGAGTTCACGAGCGGCACTGGCCGTTCGGAAACACCGATCCGCCAGGCCGTCATGAGAAAGCGAGTTGGCCTCTGCCAATGCCGGAAGAGGCGGAACAAGGCGCTGCAGCCGCTGGATTCCTCCCATTTCCTCGTCGACAGCAACGATGAGGTTCGGGCATTTCGCGCGTAGCCTTTCTATTGCCGAGCGAAAGATGCTCGCCGTTTCGGTGGAAATCCTCGTCTCGGACATGGTGCGAGCCACATATTCGTCGCGTGTTTCCCCGATCAGAAGCGAATGTCCGCCCTGATCCAGAAACGGTTCCATGACGTCGGCGAAATCGAGACTGTCGAACGCAGGCAGCAAAACTGCCCTGGCGTCCTGATCCAGCGAGTAGTTCATTGATTTTCTCCTTGAACGAAGCCTTTTCAGGCCGTCTCCACATTCACTCCCGTCTCGCGGATTCGCTGTAAGAACGAACTGTCCTGGCTCGTGGTGAAGAGCTGCGAGATAACGGAGATCGGCGCTACCTCGTGGGTCGCCACCTGCCCGAGCTTGTCAGATGGTGCGAGAACCAAGGTCGTGTTCGATGCCTTGATCATCGCCTTCTTGAAGAACGCGTCCTCAAGGTCGTCGGCGCGAAGCGTCAAATCATCGTCGATGCCGCAGGTTCCGAGCACGCAGAAGTCGACCTTTAGCCCACGCACAGCATCGATCGCACTGGCTCCGGTGGCACTACGTGTGAATTTGCTCAGCCTTCCACCGAGCAGAGTGACCTCCGCCAGCGGATGGTCGAGCCCGGCACCGGCGACATCTACAGAACTCGTGAAGATGCGCACGGAGAGCGTTGGCGGCAGTTGGCGAATGAACTGCACAACGGTTGTGCTTGTATCGACAAGCAAGGTCGCGCCTTCAGGAATTGCCCCCGCAGCAGCACGGCCAATCCGCTGCTTCTCTTCCGTCCCCCGAGTTTCACGACGATGAAAGTCGAGGGCCGGTGTCACGAGGCGCGCAGCTCCTCCGTGGAAGCGTTGCACAACTCCTGCGTCGACAAGCTCGCGCAGGTCGCGTCGGATCGAATCCTCCGAGACGTTGAATTCCTGAGCAAGGTCGACCGCAGTCACGCGGCCGGCGGCATTGATCTTTTCCAGGATGATAGCCTGACGCTCCACTGGCGAAAGGGTTGTCGCTTCCTCCTTGCCGGTACTCATTCCGCAATCTCCTCCTCAAGCGGCGCAAGAATGCCAAGGCTCGACAATCTGCGCTCAAGCGCGGCGGCCGTCTGGAAATGCTCGACCTGGAATCCGAGCCTCGAGGCTGCGGCGATGTTGGCCAGGTTGTCATCAATGAAAATGCAATCCTGCGCGCGTAAGTCGGCGCGTTGCAAAAACAAGTCGAAAATTGCCGCATCTGGCTTGATGAGCCGCTCCCGTCCGGAAACCACGAGCACGTCGAAATCGCCTAGAAACGGGAAAATCGCCTGGGCCCGGGGAAAAGTCTCAGCCGACCAATTGGAAATTGCGTGAACAGGCACGCCCGCGGACTTGAGCCGCGCAAGAACCTGCGAGGTTCCTTCCACCTCCCCGCCGAGCATCTCGTGCCACCTGCTCCAGTACGCCTCGATCAACGCGGCATGTTCCGGAAAGCGCACGGAGCGTTCGGCAATTCCTTCGGCAAAAGGCGTCCCCGCGTCGAACTGCTCGTTCCAGGAGGAAGTGCAGACTTCGGCAAGGAATCTGTCAACGCTTTCGTCGTCTGGGAGGAGCTTGCGATAGAGGTAGGCGGGATTCCAGTCGATCAACACGCCACCTATGTCGAACACCACGTTGGTTGGGGTCACTTCCTTGCCTCTCTGCATGAACACGACAATCAATATGCATGAATGCGCATAATTACGCAAGATAACGCACTTGCGTTTGCGCATTTAAGCATCCCTGAAGATCCGCGAGTATCGGTACCGGCGACCTCCACCGATGCCTCGAGTAACGCGCACAGCGCTCGATCTGTCAGGGCGGCACAACGGCAGATGCGACTGAAGAACAAGTCCGTTTTGCATGGCACCATCTGGTGCACGCACAGGGGATGCGGGATGAGTACGCCTACCACTGCCCCGTGATTTGCGTGCACAACGGGGGCGAGGCTTCCATGCGTCGACCCAAGTCCACCGGGAAGGGCGACGCCAACACGGCAATGCATCATGGCTTCAGCGGCCGGACCGCCGCTGAAGCACCCAGACTTCGCGGGCGCCCGAGGCCGCCCGAATTCAGGAGCGCAAGAAGTCTGCCGCCCGCTCACCGATCATGATGCAAACCGAGTTCGGGTTCCCGGAGATCAGCGTTGGCATGACGGATGCGTCTGCGACGCGCAGACCTTCCACGCCATGGACCTTGAGCTCCGGGTCGACGACGGCCATCTCGTCCTTGCCCATCCGGCACGTTCCCGATGGATGCAGCGCCGCATGTGCATCCTGCTGGCAAAAGATCCTGATCTCTTCTCGCGTCTTCATTCGCGCCAACGGCGTATGCCGTGCGGCCACGTACTTCGCGATCGATGGCTGCGACATGATATCGATCGCGGCCATCGTCCCGTCAGTAATCGCCTCCAGATCATATGGATCCGAGAAATAGCGTGGCGCGACGCGTGGGTTTGCCAAAGGGTCAGCGCTGACGAGCGTTACTTCGCCTCTCGACCTCGGTCTTATCTGTCCGAGGTTCACGGTACAGCCGTTGCCGCCCGGAACAGCGTCAACACCTTCTTCGATACCTGCACCGACGACCATGAAGTACTGGATATCAGGAACCACTTCGTTCCTGTTTCCCCACCAGAACGCCCCACCCTCGATGAGGTTGGAGGAAGCTGGACCGTTTCGAAACAGCGCATAGTTCAAGCCAGCCGCCGCCTTCCAATGCAGCTTCTTGTACTTGTCGTAGCTGTGCGGCCCGTTGAGCTGATAGACGAGCGAAATCTCGATATGGTCCTGCAGGTTCTGCCCGACACCAGGCAGGTTCGCGTGCACGTCAATGCCCTGGCGCAGGATCTGATCGGCTGGCCCGATGCCCGACAGCATGAGCAGTTTCGGCGTGGCAATCGCACCGGCCGAGAGGATGATCTCGTGCTTCGCCTTGTGCGTGACCATGTGCTTGCCGCGCATGCACTCGACGCCGACCGCCCTTCCCTTCTCGATAATGACGCGCGTGACAGTCGTGCCTGTTTCGACACGCAAGTTGCGGCGGTTGCGGGCAGGCTTCAGATAGGCGACCGCCGCCGAACTCCGGCGGCCATCCTGAGCGGTGATTTGGTACAGGCCGCAGCCTGTCTGGTCCCCAGAGTTGAAGTCCGGATTGTAAGGGAGGCCAGCCTGTTGACAGGCCTGCAGCCAGGCGCGCGTCAACGGATGGATGTAGTCGACATCGGAAACGCCAAGCGGACCGCCGACGCCGTGCGCCTCGTTGCAGAACCGGTTGTTGTTTTCTGCACGCTTGAAATAGGGAAGAACGTCGGAATATGCCCAGCCATCCGCTCCCATGCGGGCCCATTGGTCGTAATCAGACGGTACACCCCTGATGTAGATCATGGCGTTGACGGAGCTTCCGCCGCCGAGCACCCTTGCCTGCACCATGGTCGCATTGGCAGTTCGCCCTTGCTCGGGCATCGGCTCCCATGGGATCCGCTTCAGAAGCGAGCCCTGAGCCGTCTTGTAGTAGGCGCCGGGAATATGGATGTACGGATTGAGGTCTCTTGGGCCTTCCTCGAGGAGCAAGACGTTGACGCTCGGATCCTCGGACAAGCGCGAGGCGATGACGCATCCTGTCGATCCCCCTCCAACCACGATGTAGTCGTAGGTGAAGAGCTCATCTGGCTCGGGCGGCAAAATTCCCAATCGCGCTGATACCCAATCAGAAAACGACATCAGGGTTACCTCGCAATGGAAAAGCCGGCCTTGATGGCCAGGGCTGCTACCGTAAGAGCCGGATTGACCGCAGCCGATGTCGGCAGGACGGAGGCATCCGTGACGTAGAGGTTCTCGACATCGTGGCTGCGGCAATCCAGATTGACGACCGACGTTTTCGGATCATTGCCTAAACGTGCCGTGCCGCATTGATGAGACGTCGTTTTCCGACCGAACGTATGTGTCAGCACGATTGGAAAGCCCGCCTTGCGCATGGCAGTCCGTGTCTTCTTGATCAATGCCTCGTGCGCCCGCATGTTCGAGCGAACCCAGTTCATGACAATTCGGCCGTCGCGGACCATGACCCGGCTTTCCGGGTTTGGCAGATCCTCGCTCGTCAGGAACCAGCCGTAGGCGTAGCGTGCAAGCACCCTGGTAAACCAGGCGGGAGCCGGAACCGGGAAATTGGCCTTCAGGATGTTGCCGGTGATGTGCCCAAGCAGTTGAACGTTGCCGAGGGGAAATCCTAATTCATTGTCTTCGTTATAGAAGTCGTTGAAGGTGATCGTCTTTTGGTAGACGCTTGTGTTGGGCGCTAGCGGATCGATCGTCAGCATGGCGCTTGTATTGTGGTTCATGAAGTTGCGGCCGAGTTGGTCGGAACTGTTGCCGAGGCCGGTCGGGTGAGCACTGTTGGCCGATCGGAGCAACAGAGCCGCGGACTGCACCGCGCCGGCGGCCACCGCGAAAGTGTCCGCCGAAATCCGATGTTCCACACCATCTTTCGTGAAGATTGCCGCGACGACCCTTCCACCGCTGCTGTCCGTTTCCAACCGGGATACGTTGGCGCCCGTTATCAAGGTGACGTTTGCATGCGCCAGGGCTTGCGAGAGCGGACCGACTTCTGCGTCGATCTTGCCTTTTCCCGTGTTGGGGAACGCATCCCATCCGGTCTTCGCGCGCCGCAGCCAGGTTTCGATGTCGATCGCGAGCGGCAGGGGCGAGGGACGAATGCCCGCTTTTTCAAGCCGCTTGCGCACCGCAGCAATTGCCGGTTCGTCAGGAACCGGCGGATAGCCATAGGGTTCCGAGTGAGGAGGCTCCGTCGGATCGTCTCTTGTACTTCCGCGCACCTGGAAGACCGCTTCTGCCACATCGTACCACGGTGACAATTCGTCGTAGGAGATCGGCCACCCCGGCGATGCCCCGTCCATGTGGCTTCGCGGACAAAAATCCTCCTTGCGATAGCGAAACATCACCGCGCCGAAGAACTTCGAGTTTCCGCCCACATAATAGTAGTTCCCGGGTAGGAAGCTCTGTCCGTCCGTTCCGAACCACTCCTCGGTGTTGCGATAGTATCCTTTCTGGAAGATCTCGATGTCGTCTCTCGCTTGCGGGGCATCCCGCAAGAAGTCACCTCTCTCGAGGATAACGATGCGCCGGCCGGACGGTGCGAGGCTTGAGGCAAGCGATGCTCCGCCGATGCCGGACCCTATGATGACGATGTCAGCGGTCTGTGTCATTGCTTGTACTCAATCGATGCGCGCTTCGGTGTCAGCGTCAAAAAGAACGATCTTGGACGTGTCGATCGACAATGCAGCCTCACGACCAGCATCGACTTGCTTCGGCGGCAAGCGGGCCGTCACTTCGACCCCGCCAAGGTGAAAGACGACAAGTGTGTCCGGACCCGTGGGCTCGACAACGTCGACATTGACGGCAAGCATCGCACCCGATCCTCCGCCCGCGACCGAGAAGTTCTCCGGTCGGATACCAACGAGAACCTTCTTTCCGGCATATTTGCGGGCCGCTTCGGCCGACAGCGGAATGCCGATAATCCTGCCTGCCGGTTTGCCCGCGATGTCGACTTTCGCCGTCACATTGTCGCCCTGGACCTCCAGAACGCCGGGCACGATGTTCATGGCCGGCGAGCCGACGAAACGCGCCACATAGACATTCGCCGGGCGGTCATAGACCGATTGCGGCTCATCCAGATGCTGAACCACACCGTCCTTCATGACGGCGACGCGCGTTGCCAAGGTCATCGCCTCGATCTGGTCATGCGTCACGTAAACGATGGTCGTGCCGAGACGTTGATGCAGGCGCTTGATCTCGGTCCGCATGTCGACGCGAAGCTTCGCATCGAGGTTCGACAGCGGCTCATCGAACAGAAACAGCTTCGGTTGCCGCACGATGGCCCGCCCCATCGCCACGCGCTGCCGTTGACCGCCCGAAAGCTGCGACGGTTTCCGGTCAAGAAGATGCGTGATCTGCAGCAGGTCGGCGGCCGTCTTCACCGATTTATCCCGCTCGGCCTGCGACAGCCCCCGGATCTTCATGCCGAACTCGATGTTCTGGCGCACTGTCATGGTGGGGTAGAGTGCGTAGGACTGGAATACCATGGCGATGTCCCGGTCTTTCGGAGACAGGTGGTTAACGACCCTTCCCGCTATGCGAATGTCGCCGCCACTGATGGTTTCAAGTCCGGCAATCATGTTGAGAAGCGTCGACTTTCCGCAGCCGGAAGGGCCGAGCAGCACCAGAAAATCACCGGTGCCTATCGATATCGAGACTTCCTTGAGAACCTCGAGGCTCCCGTAGGCCTTGCGAACGCGATCGATTTCAAGAGTAGACATGGGATCAGCCTTTCACGGCGCCAGCGGTCAACCCGCGGACGAAGTAGCGTCCAGCGACGACGTAGACGAAGAGGGTGGGGATCGCGGCGATCATGGCAGCGGCCATGTCGACGTTGTATTGTTTGCGCCCGGTCGTCACGTTGACGATGTTGTTGAGCGCAACCGTTATTGGGCTGCTTGCCCCCGACGTGAACGAGACACCAAAGAGGAAGTCGTTCCAGATCTGGGTAAACTGCCAGATGCAGGAAACCACGATGATGGGGATCGACGTCGGGAGGATGACGCTCCAGAAAATCCGGAAAAAGCCCGCGCCGTCCACCATCGCTGCCTTGGTCAATTCGTCCGGAAGCGACACGAAGTAGTTCCGGAAGAACAGGGTGGTAAAGCAGATGCCATAGGCGACGTGCACGCAGATCAGGCCCGGTATGCTGCCGGCCAGCCCAAAAATGCCAAGGGTGCGTGCCATCGGGATCAGGACTGCCTGGTACGGCAGAAAGCAGCCGAACAGGAGCAGGCCAAACACGAAGTTTGCGCCGGGAAACTTCCACTTCGTCAGGATGTAGCCGTTGATGGCGCCGATGCCCGTTGAAAGGATAACCGAGGGTATGACCATCAGCAGTGAGTTCACGAAGTAGGGCTTAAGTCCTGTGCACTCGGTTCCGATGCATGCCTGCGACCAGGCGGCACGCCAGGCGTCCAGGTTCACGGTCTGCGGAACGCCGATGAAGGAGCCTCCGTAGATCTCGTCGAGCGACTTCAGAGACGTCACGACCATGACCCACAAGGGCATCAGGTAGATCAAGGCTACAGCGAGAAGGCAGCCATAGATCGCCAACCGTCCCAGGCGCGCCTTTCCGGATTGTGAAAGTGCTTCAGCCATTGTCGCGCTCCCGAAGTTCGGAATAGAGGTACGGAACGATGATGGCCGCGACCGTCATCAGCATCATCACGGCGCTGGCAGCCCCCACTCCCATCTGGTTGCGGCGGAAGGTGGCAGCGAACATGAAGGTTGACGGCAACTCGGTGGCAGCGCCCGGCCCGGCATTCGTCAGCGCCAACACCAGGTCGAAGCTCTTGATGGCGATGTAGCTCAACAGCACGATCACGCTGAGCATCGCCGGACGCAGCATCGGAATGATGATCTGGCGATAGATAAGCGGAAGGCTCGCGCCTTCGATCTGTGCTGCCTTGATGACCGAGTTGTCGACACCGCGCAGTCCCGCCAGGAAGATGGCCATCGCAAAACCCGAGGATTGCCAGACGCCGGCGATAACAACCGTGTAGATCGCCATCTGGGGATTGGTGATCCAGTCGAAGCGAAACGTCTCCCAGCCGAGGTCATTGACGACCTTCTGTATGCCGAGACCCGGGTTCATGATCCATTTCCAGGCCGTGCCGGTCACGATGAACGAGAGCGCCATTGGATAGAGATAGACCGCCCGCAATGCCCCTTCGGCGCGGATGTTCTGATCGAGCAGGATGGCCAGCAGAAGACCAAGGGCCGTCGATAGCGCCAGAAACAGCGCGGAGAAGATGAACAGATTGGCCACCGCAGTGTGCCATCGCGGCGTCGCCCACAGGCGCGCGTACTGTTCCAGACCGACGAAGTCGTAGACAGGCACGAACTTCGACGACGTGACGGAAATCAGCCCGGTCCAAAGAATGAACAAGTAGACTGTTATGACGACGATCAGCAGGCTGGGAGCAACGACAAGACGCGGAAGCCAGCTGGCCAATCGTGAGGACATGCGCTTAGAGGCGCTCATGGATCTGCTCCGATGGCGAATTCAATGGTCGGGCCGGGTTGTCACATCCCGGCCCGCTCTCAAGGCGAGTTCGGGTTAGCGGGCGTTGTCGATGCCGTCGACCAGCATCTTGACCGCGTCTTCGGAGTTCATATTGCCAACGAAGAACTGCGCGGCGACGTCGCTGAAGACCGAGGCGAACTCCGGCTTCGCGGCGAAGCCATGGGTCATAGCGCCTTGCATGCTGCCCTTCTCGATCGCCGCCGTCCGCTCGCTGTAGCCGAGCTTCGCGCAATCATCGAATTCGTCGACCGACACATCGATGCGAGCAGGAATGGAGCCCTTGATCAGGTTGAAGCCCTTCTGAACCTTCGGGTCCATGATCGTCTCGGCAAGGGCCACTTGGGCCTTTTGCAGGTTCTCGTCCTTCACCGTGAACATGCCGAAGGTATCGATGACGTACTGGAAGGCGGTGACTTGGCCGGGCGTCGCAAAGCAGTAGAAATCCTTGTTCGGCTTCAGGCCCTTTGCAAGGAACTCGCCCTTGGCCCAGTCGCCCATGAACTGCATGGCGGCTTCGCCATTGATGACCATGCCCGTGGCGACGGCCCAGTCCCGGCCGACGAAGTTGTCGTCGACAAGGCCGCGCACTTCGCGCAACGTGTCGAACACCTTCGCCATTTCCGGGCTGGCGAGCGTCTGCGGGTCCAGATCGATGGCTGCCTTCTGGTAAAACTCCGGACCGTTGACGTCCGACAGGAGGGCGTCGAAAATGATGCCGATCTGCCAGGGCTCGTCACCCATCGCGATCGGGACGACACCCTTCTCCTTGAGCTTCTTGCCCGCGTCGATGAGTTCCGCCCAGTGCTTGGGAACCGAAACACCGGCATCGTCAAAGAGCTTCTTGTTGGCCCAGACCCAGTTCTGCCGGTGCATGTTGATCGGCGCGGCGATGAACGCGTCGCCCGACGTCACGAAAGGCAGAAGCTGCGGAGCGAGCGCCTCGCGCCAGCCGCCTGCCGCTGCAAGATCGTTCAGGTCGCGCACGACGCCCTGTTCTGCCCATTGCGCGCCCTCCCAGCCGAGGAACTGCATCGCGCCCGGCGGATTGCCGGCGGTAAGCCGCGCGCGCAGAGCTTGCTGCGCGTTTGCGCCGCTGGCGCCGCCGACAGCGGAATCCTTCCATTCGAAGCCCTTGGCTTCGAGGTCCTTGCGGATCACGTTCAAGGCGTCAACTTCACTTTGCGAGACCCAGTGATGAAGAACCTCGATCGACCCTTCGGCACGTGCTCCCACCGGAACGAGCATCGTCGCTGCGACAAGGGCGGAGAAAAACTTTGACATACGGATAGTCCTCTCTGGTTGGTTTTAAATCGCCGGCCCTTCACAGGCTCTTGGGCGAACGCATTAGCTGGGGTCAGCAGGCATCGCGTATCCGACGTTCTTTCCGCCGTAGCGGCGGACGCGGATGTTTGCCTGTTCGGCATGCCCGGCGAAGCCTTCCATGAGGCAGAGCCTGGAGCCGTATGCACCGATCATGGCGGAGGCCTCATCGGTGAGAATCTTCTGGTAGGTGCAGGTCTTGAGGAACTTCCCGACCCAGAGGCCGCCGGTGTAGCGGGCGGCCTTGTTGGTCGGCAGCGTGTGGTTGGTGCCGATCACCTTGTCTCCGAAAGCAACATTCGTGCGCGCGCCGAGGAAGAACGCGCCGTAGTTCTTCATGTTGTTCAGGAAGTAGTCGGGATCCCGCGTCATGACCTGGACATGCTCGGATGCAACCCGGTCGCCTTCTGCGACCATCTCCTCGAGGGTGTCGCAGACAATGATCTCGCCGTGGTCTTCCCAGGCCTTGGCCGCGACTGCCGCGGTCGGCAGGATCTTGAGCAGACGGTCGATCTCGGACAACGTTTCGCGCGCCAGCTTTTCCGAATTGGTTATGAGAACGGCCGGGGAGTTGGCGCCGTGTTCGGCCTGACCGAGAAGGTCGGTCGCGACGATCTCGCCATCGACACTGTCGTCGGCAATGACGAGCGTCTCCGTCGGGCCGGCGAAAAGGTCGATGCCAACCTTACCGAACAGCAGCCGCTTGGCTTCAGCGACGTAGGCGTTTCCAGGACCCGCGAGCATATCGACAGGGGCAATGGTCTCGGTGCCATAGGCCATTGCGGCAATCGCCTGGACACCACCCAGGCAATAGATCTCGTCGGCCCCGGCGAGCGCCTGGGCAGCGACAATTTTCTCGGCGACCTTCCCCTGGAATGGAGGCGCGCAGGTGATCACCCGCTCGCACCCGGCGACGCGAGCCGTAAGAACGGTCATGTGCGCAGATGCCAGCAACGGATACTTGCCGCCTGGAACGTAACAACCGACGTTCTGGATCGGTACGTTCTTGTGGCCAAGGATCACGCCTGGCAGCGACTCAATTTCAATATCCAGCAGCGCCGCCTTCTGCGCCTCGGCGAATTTGCGAACCTGATCCTGCGCGAAATCGAGATCCTCGCGCTCCCGGCTTGTCAGCGAGTTGATGCAGTTGGCAATTTCATCTCTTGTCAGGCGGTAGGATTCGCGGTCGAGCTTGTCGAATTGCACGGAGAGTTCGCGCACCGCCTTGTCGCCACCGGCCTCCACCTTTGCAAGCAGGGCCTCCACGGTCTTGGTGACGGAGCCATCGGTGCTGCCGGTGACCGAAGCTTGGGCGGTTTTAATCTGTCGTATCATGACAATAGCTCTTCGTTTGCGGAAGCACGACGCTCCGCGATCCGAGGGGATGTGGATGGAATGGGCAGGGTGCGGGCGAGCGCGCGCACCCCTTTCGCAGTTACTTACAGATGCTGCTCACGTGCACGCATCTCGGCATACGCAGCCTGTTCCTTTTCGTAGTAGGCAGGCGACGGAAAGTCCCACCAACCGGTGGCGAACGGTCCGGCTGCATCGCGAGAGACGATCACCTCCACCAGCGCCGGGCCGCCGCACTCGAGCGCTGCCTTGAGGCTGCTTTCGAGATCCTCGTCCCTTTCAACCTTCCAGGCAGCCAGTCCAAATGCGCGGGCCGAAGCCGTGATATCGGCCGAGTACGGCGCGCCGTTTCCAGCGTGGTGATTGAATTCCGAGGCGATGTGGCGGCCCATGAACTTCCGCTGACCGCCACGGATCGACATGTATCCCTGGTTGTTGAGCACAAGGAAGACCGCGTTGATGCCGTTCATGACTGCTGTACCCATTTCCGGCAGCGACATCATGAAATCCCCGTCGCCGACGATGGCGACGACCTGGCGATCCGGGCAGGCGAGTTTGGCGCCAAGCGCTGCGGGCACGGCCCAGCCCATCGGCGAGTACGAGCCGGAAGTGAGGTGCGTGCGCGGCTCGTAGACCGGGAAGCTTTGTTTGACAGACCCCTGGGTATTGCCGGAGCCGACAACGACGATGCCGTCCCTGTCGAGGACCTTGCGAAGTGCCATCAGCGGCCGCTGGGAGGTGAAGGGCGTTTCGCGGCTGTTCTCGCGCGGCTCGACCTGTGCGCGCCACTCCGCCTTTGCCTTCTGCACGTCGGCGAGGAACGTCTCACGGCGTGAAATCATCTTCTTGCTATCGGCGTCGGAAATCAGCGCGAGAATGGCTTCAAGAGCGACCCTCGCATCCGCGACGATGCCAACCTCGGTTTCATAGTTCTTGCCGATCTCGCGCGGATCGAGGTCGATGTGGATCAGCTTCGCCGAGGGGATCGAGAAGGACACGCCCTTCGCGTAGGACGATGCGGACCAGTCGGTAAACCGGCAACCAACCGAGACCACGACGTCTGCAGCGGCGGTCACCTTGTTGCCGCATGTGGTTCCCGTCTGGCCGACCGCACCGATGAACAACTGATGGTCCTCGGAAATGGCGCCTTTGCCGTTCCAGGTAATGGAGACGGCCGCCCCGAGCTTTTCGGCAAGGCTCGTCAGTTCCTTGGACGCACCCGAAGTGATCGCACCGCCGCCGGCCACGATAACAGGGCGCTCGGCGGCAAGCAGGACCTTTACAGCTGCCTCGATCGCCTTCGGATCCGGGTAGGCAACGCCGATCGGCAAGCGCTTCTGAAGGGGATGGATGGCGACGTCGGCCGTTTCGACCTGGACGTTCATCGGGACTTCGACGTGAACCGGTCCCGGGCGGCCGGTCAGCATCTCGCTGAAAGCGCGGTGCATGATGCTTGGGAGCACTTCGACGGAATTGGCCTGCCAAGCGCGCTTGGTCACCTGTTCGGTGATGCGCGGGAAGGCGTTGTCCTGCTGGCGTTCGAGTTCCTGCATGGTGCCGTGGCCATGCATATAGGTCTGCGGCGAGCCCGAGACATAAAACAGCGACGTCGAGTCACAATAGGCGGTTGCCAGGCCAATGATGGTGTTGGCGGCCCCCGGTCCAACCGAGGTCGAGCAGGCCATGGGCTTGCCCGATGCACGATAGTAGCCGTCAGCCATGTGCACCGCGCTCTGTTCATGCATCACCTGGATGAACGGGATCTCGGAACCTTCCTGCAAAAAGGCATCGAAAAGCGACCAAATGCCATGTCCAGGCACGCCGGCGACATATTCAACACCATATTCCTTCAGCGCTTTCGCGACTACCTGGCCACCTGTGAGCTTCATCTGATCGACCCTCTGATTGTTATGCTTCTCAACGGGAGGGCATTCTGAAGTAAGCACCCGCCCAACGATGGCACTATTCTCGGCAAGACGGCGGAAGCTTCAAGTTCGCAGGAATTGAAACACCGACGCAGGGTGACGCACACTTGGTTTCCAAGTGCATCAAATACCCAATGGAGAAAGAGCTACCCCTGATACGGTGATCGCCGATCTGCACCGCCGCCAGCACAAAGAAAGAGCATTGTCCAGGCGAGCGCACCCTCGCGAAGGAACCAAGCACTTCGCAATATGAAGCGGAGTTCACTTCAATACGCATACAGATTCATCAAGGCGCGCACTTTTGTAACGAAATGCGATGTGGCTTCCTGTAAAAAAGTAAATGCTTGGAAGGACATCCGACGTGCAGAACGCGACCAGAAACCTTGCCTTCGCGGACGAGTTCATCGTCGCGAAGCTCGTCGAGAATGCGGTTGACTACGACGTGGAAGACGCGGTGGTCGTCAACTTGAGCCCGTCGGTCATGGTCACTGGCGATGAACACCCTGCGATCGTGCCCGCCTGGAAATCGACCTGGCTGAAAGACGGAAAGATCAAGTCCGCCGAACGTGCCGCCCTCATCAAGGTCGTAAAGCCTACAAATCTCGGCGGCTGCATGTTCCGCGGTTGGGACTGGCTTGGAAATCGCATCCGCAGCTTTCCGCGCGATACCCCGCTCTACATCTCTGCGCAGGATGAGATCGGCAAGGTGTCGCTGGACCCCCGCGTCTTCACCAACGAACGCGCGACCTCCAGGGAACCCCAGGAGTTCACCCTGAAGCTAAATCTGTGGTGGTCGCCCGGCGATACGGACTGCTTCATTCACAACGAGCACCCGTTCCTTGAGACCCATACGCAGATCCATGGCATTGGCCGGATGCAGAAATTCAAGCATCGCGACCAGGCGACCATTTATGAGGACGTGCTGATGCCGATCGGATACTCGCACGATCCCTTCTGCCGTGTAACTGGCCACAACGAGTGGACCTATCCCTGGCATCGCTACTACGCCGACACCGACAGCGTGTGGCTCGCCGTCGAGCTTCACCCATAGTCACCATTCACGAGGATGGACTGGCGCGCCGGCGCGTCAGTTCATCTGGATCATGTCAGAACCATCCCCCAGGTACTGGAGCGCTTCTCGCGGAATTGCGGGATCATTGCGGTCCATGACCGTGAGGCTCTTCAGGTGTTCGCGGCGCAGCAGACCGGGGCCGCGGTAATGGAGGGCGACCTTGGTTGAGTACGGCTGGCGGAAGACATTTGCGGCGATCCCGCTCGAAATCCCGAACATGAACTTCTTCGCGTTGCGCTTGACCTGGGCGTAGACGCCAAACGTCAACTCGTTCGACTGAATTCCCTCGAAATCAGCCGTGAACAATCGATCGGCCACCGGAAAGCAGAAGCCGTAGTACTTGAAGACGTATTCCGTCTTTCTCGGATCGTCGAAGCTTGGAAATCTCTCCACATAGTAATGCTGCAGGAATTCTTTGTTCTGATAGATGCAGAGGGCCGACCGCAGCACAAATCCCTTGTAGATGGAAGAATACTGGTAGCGATCGTAGATACCGACAATATCGTTGTGGTCCGATTTGTTCTCGACGATCATGTTGGAAACAAACCGCGAGAACTCCGGCAGTTGTCGCGCGGTCTGCATCGCATGGAAAAAGTTGCCGTCAACAAGCGTGCGGAACTCATCCGGATCTGAAAACAAGATCGGTACGCTGAGACCGAAGTAGTTGGCGATAATCCTGAGATTGGCGGCCGAGGGGATGTGGGCTCCTGACAGGTACTTATTAAACTGTTGCCGGTTGACGTTGATCTTCCGGCACACCGCGGCGACAGACCCGTGACGCTCGCAGAGCGTGCGGAGGTTTGCTGCCAGCGCAGAACCGTCTTTCCCCAAATGTTCCATCCGGACTCGTCCTTGCGTGTGAAGCAATATGACGCGGACTATACTTCATATTGCGAATCACTTCAACAACTTGCGAAGTTGTGAACGAACGCTCTTCCAGCCAATCTCTGCACATCGAGTGGAAAGGATACGGCGGTGAACTCTTCGAGAAAGCCAGGATGGTCGGTGATGGGGACTGGCACCATCGCCACGGAGCACATGGTGGCGGCGATCCGATCCATCGGACACGACGCTCGTTGGGTGGTCAGCCGGAACAAGGAATACGCCAAATTCTTTTCTGAGGACCTGAAGATCCCGCAGACGTCGACCGAAGCGAGCCAGGCGCTCAACGACCCGCTCGTGGATTTCGCCTATGTGAGCGCCGTCAGAGAGCGTCGGAAGCACTACATATCGGCGGCGGCAGAAGCACGAAAACACATCCTTTGCGACGCCCCCATTTCCCATAGCAGCCGAACTGCAGGCGGACTGGTTGAACTGTGCAGGGCGGCAGGCGTGGCGCTGGCGGTAAACCAGCCTTCTCGGGCCTCAATCGTCCATCAGACAATGAGGCGCCTCTCGATGGAGGGGCATATTGGGTCACTTCAATCGCTCTTGATCGTCCGCGGCGCTCCTTATCACTCCCCGCCAAACCGAAGAAGTGAGGAGATGTCCGCTCAAGGGGAGCTGCTGCTTGACGTCTCTGTCGAAGACGTCGACCTGGCGCGCTTCCTGACGGGACAGGAGCCCGTCGAAGTTTCTGCGCTGTCGGCGGCACCGAACGGCGCGAGCGAGCAGCAAATCTCCTACGCGATGCGCATGTCTGGGGGCGCGATGTTCCAGGCGTTCGAAAGCTATACGACCGCAGAAATCGAAAGTGTGGTCATGCTGGCCGGCGATCAAGGGACCCTGATCGCCCAGGGCACATTGAACGGCAAGGCGGGCACGCTGACGCGGCGCGCAAACGCGCGCAACGAACTGGTTCCAGTCAGGGAAAGGGACCTGCCTGCAACCACGATCGAAGGGTTTCTCGCCTCGACGCGAACCGCTTCCGACTGGCTGTGTCGAGGCGACGACAACGTCATTGCGCTGAAGGCGGCCGAGGCGATCAAAGCCTCGAACAGGCGCCAGCGGACCGTCGCCGTCCAATCCGAATAGCCCGTTCAATTCAAACACAGGAATGAGAGCAATGGCCACCCGAGACAAGCTGATATTTCACTCCATGGCTTCGAAGTTCAACACGCTCTCGATCGATATCGATATCGCGCAAACCGTCGGCTTCGACGGCCTCGAAACGTCGGGATCGAAAGTCGCAGCATTTCTCAATTCCGGTTTCACAGAGGACGATCTCAAGGCGCGCCTCAAGGCGCTTGACGTTCCCGGCATTGGCTTTCTCATCGACCTTGAGCGCCAGGGAGCGGGCCGGGAAGAGATGCTGCGGAAGGCGGAAGAACTCTGCAGGCTTGCGGTGGCGATCGGAGCGAAGGGCATCGAAGCAATTACTGGGCCGCTCGATCTGCGGGCCTTCGAACCTGGCTCCGCTCAGCGATATCCGGCACTTTATCGCGGGCTGATCGATGCGCCGAGGGATACCCAGATCACGTTGACCGCGGAGAACCTGCGCGCCGTCGCAGATGTTGCGGCGGAGCACGGGCTGATCGTCTATCTGGAATCTCTCTCCTGGACGCCGCTCAACACAATGGACGCTCAACTTCAGATCATCGATGCTTGCCGGCGAGACAACGTCCGCCTGGTCATCGATTTCTGGCACGCATATACCTCTGGGGACACCCCGGAGAAAATTGCGCGTCTCGACAAGGACCTCATCTACGGCGTGCACGTGTGCGACTCCCTGCAGTACCACGGCGGCCTACCGAATGAAGCCGTGCTCCGCGACGTGCCAACGGGAAAAGGGGTCCTCGACCTGCAAAGTTGGGTCGACGCCGTAAAGGCAACGGGCTATCGCGGCTGGTGGAGCTGCGAACTCTTCTGCAATCGGCAGCATCAAGACAACAGCTACGACGTGGCGCGGGACCTGAAGACGCTGATGGAGCGCATGATCCTGGATTGATCCTCCGGGTGGCGATCCTGAGACTGCTCTCGAGGAGCCATCAGGCGTAGTGCGTCGTGCTCGTCATCCCCGGCTGAAACTCCGCAGCCAGGCGCTTCAGGTAGATGGTGCCGACGGAGATGACACCAAATGAAAGAGCCACAAGCACGAGACTGATGGTGAGGCTGGAAATCTGGGCAACAAACCCAAGCAAGGCAGGCCCAATCAGCAGGCCACTGTATCCAAGAGTGGTCACGATCGACATCGCCCGTCCGGCAGCCTGCGAGCCAATCTTGCCCGCGGATGCGAACACGGCCGGTATCATGTTGGCGACACCGAAGCCGCAAATGGCGAGCCCCGCTATGCCGATCACCACGCTTTGAGCGATGAGCATGGCAAGAAGCGACACTCCGCAGACAACCCCACCAATTCTGAGAATGTTCACGTGCCCCACCCGCTGCGTGACGACATCCCCGAGCAGCCGGCCAAGTGCCATTGAGGCCGAGAAAACCGCAAAAGCATAGGCACCGACGCTTTCGGAGGCACCCAAGGTGCCCACCATGTAGACCGCGGACCAGTCGATAATGCCTCCTTCCGCAAGAAAGGCCAGAAAGCCGATGGCACCAAACGTCAGGACAAGCACCCTTTGCTGTCGGCTGAGCGAAGACGTGCCCGCAGAGCTTGCGTCTGTGGCGGCCGGCATCGCTGTACCGTTCGCCCCGTAGCGGATGAGACGGGAGATGAGCGCGGCGGCGACGACAAGGAGCCCAGCCCCTCCCAAACACGCCTGGAGCTGGCCGCCGAAGGACACGACGACGCCAACCAGGAAGGCGCCGACGATGTTGCCAATGCTGAACATCGCATGAAACGACGACATCAGGTGGCGACCCGATCCGCGCTCGATTTCTGAGGCCTCGATGTTCATCGAAACATCGAGCGTCCCGAAACCCGCGCCGGCGACAACGATAAGAGCACCGACGTAGAGCAGCCCGTCGACCAAGGGGACCGCGAGGATCGAGACGCCGAAGACAAGGCTGCCGCCGAGACTCAATAGCCGGCTGCTGCCGAGCCGGTCACTGATCCGCCCTATGTTTACCATCATTGCGATCGCGCCGAGAGCAAAGCACAGCAGGAGCGCGCCGAGCTGCCCCTTGTCGTTGTTCAGCTTGGTGGAAAGCAACGGCAGGCTCGCGGCCCAGGCACCGATGCCGATACCGCCCGCAAAAAAGAAGAGACCGCAGCGAACTCGCCTCGATCTCGCAAGCGCGCGTAGGGAGAATCTGCTGCCGATCATTTTGGGGTCCCAGTTAAACGAAATGCCAGGGTGCTCGACAACGACGGGGTGCCCGGCGATCTAAAGCCTCTGCGGCAGGAGATCTTCTAGCGATCGAGGAAAGGGGAGCAACTTCGCACTCCGCGAATACGTGGCGCAAGCTGACGCAAACTGATCGGGGCGCAAGCGCGCATCCTTGTGCGCGCGAGTTGCGTCTATCAGCGTCACCAAGCCGTCCTGTGCGAAATTGTCGAAGTCTCGCCACCCGTTCAGTTTGGTGCGCGACGAAGCAATGCATCACTCTGGGAGGAGCAGCGGGAATGAATTGGTTGTCCTTGGTTGCATCGGTCACCGCCACGCTTGCGGCGACCTGCGCTCTTGCAGCGGAGAGCAAAGTTCGCATCGAGAATGGCGGACGCGGAATAGTCGGAGTGCTCAATTTGCCCGATGGTGCTACAAACCCACCGGTGGTCTTGATGCTCCACGGTTTTACTGGCCAGAAGGACGAATTCCCGATGGCATCGTCTCAAACCGGCTTGTTTGCGTATACCGCAGAGCGACTGGCCGAGGTCGGCATCGCCAGCTTGCGCATCGATTTCCATGGCTCCGGCGAAAGCGACGGAAAGTGGGAAGAGACTACATTCTCCGGGCAGATCCAGGATGCTGTTCTTGCATTCGACTACCTGCAAGCTCTGGCCTCAGTCGATGGCAGCAAGATCGGCATCCTGGGATACAGCCAGGGCGGACTCGTGGGCGGCCATCTGGCGGCGAAACGTCCCGAGGCGTCCGCGGTCGTGCTCTGGGCTCCCGTGACGAACCCGGTCTCGACATACGGCACGATCATGGGTCGTGAAACTGTGCAAAGCGCGCTCGCGCAATCGCCGGACACAATCGTCACGGCAAAACTCTCCTGGGGCGGCGAGACCAAATTGAAAGCAGCCTTCTTCAAGGACTTGCCGACTGTCACGCCGGTCGGCGCCATCGGCAGATACCCCGGTCCACTGCGCGTGATCGTCGGAAAGCGTGAGACGATTGTGACGCCTCAGCCGGCGGCCGGTCAAATTCTCCTCGACTATCATGAGGGGGTCGAGGACCTGGTCGAAGTTGACTCCGACCACGATTGGAATGCCAGCACTGCGACCCAAACCGTCGACGGCGTGTTGATCCCCAGGAGCACGGAATGGTTCCAACGACACCTGTCGGCTGAATGAGCCTACCTCGCAATCCGGCCGCCGGTAACGTTACCTCCCTAGCGGCTGGCCAGCCGGTGGCAGCAATGCTGCCACCGGCGTCAAATCCTTCATTGTAGTGACACAAGCCCGCAACCGATATAAGAAGCGCCCCCATCTCTGGCGGCGCTTTGGCATCACTTGGGATTGCGGATCGTCAACGCCGGGTTATGGGCGAAGAAGTTGTGCGGCATGATGTGCACGGTCTTCCACTCCGTCGACATGACCGGCCAGTCCTCCATGCGCGGAATATGATGGAAGCCGGCGGAGAACCAGGTGACGATGTCCTTGCCCATCAGGCTCTGGTCCTTCTTCACCCATTCGGCGAGCGTATCGGAACCATCGCTCTGCATCGCGAACTTGCCGCCGGCATAGCGCTGTTCCGGATCGTAGACCGTGTTCCAGACCGAATATTCGATATAGGCGTTGCGCTTCATCGGCGGGTCGTTCTCAAAGTCGAACGGGCCGTAGGAGACGTCGCCGTGGTGGATCATGTAGCCCGGTTCATGGCCGAGATAGCCTTCACGCGACGGGTCCGAGATGTGGAAATAGCGCGGCTGCGACGAGGAGAGCTTGTAGCGCGCCTCCATTTCGGTCATCGGCATCTTGTGCTCGACCGTCCACATCGACTTGCGCCGGCTCGATGCGTCGAGCTTGGCCGGCACGATGTCCATCGTCGAGAAATGGTTGATCGGCTGATCGACGTCGAAGTCGATACGGAAGTTGAAGTAGTGGTCGTGATTGGCGGCGACGAGGTTCGGCGCAATCAACGTACCGTGCGCCGTATCGGCCTTGGCCGTCGGGTCCTTCATCGACGTCGCGGCCACGCCCTTCACCGCATCGAGGCCGGTCGCGCCGACATAGATGTTGACCTGGCCGTTCTGCTGCAGGCGATAGTCGATGAGATAATCGTAGTTGCCGACTTCGGATGCCGTGCGCACCACCAGTTCCGTTGCCGGGCGACCTTCCGCCGGCACCGGCTTTTCCGGCGTCTGCGCGAAGACCTCGAAGTGGCGCCAGGCCGGATCGCCGATACTGCGCTCGAAGACGCAGATCGCATCGGGAATGACGAGCGGCGAACCCTTGTCGTCGGCGATGGTCGCCGGCAGGAACGTGGCGTGGGACGGGCAGTCGATGCCGGCCCGAAGCGGCGTCAGGAACAGGCCGAAACCGTATTCCCCACTGTCCATGTAGGTGCGCCAGTACCAGCCTTCCGACGGATCCATATAGGGCACGAAGACTTCGGAAAGATGCGCCTGATAGATGACCGAGCGCCAGATGCCCGCATCGTTGACGTCGAGATTGGAAACAACGAGGCCAGGGCGCTTGTCGACGCGGAAATTGAAGCGCCACATGTCCCATTCGATATGGCTGCCGTTGACCTTGTAGTTCGGGCCGCCTTCCTGCACGAGCTTGACGGGGTTGGAGGTCGCCCGCAGCGGCAGGCGCTTGGCGACTTCCTCCTCCGTATAGCCCCAACCGTCCTTCGGCAGGTCGATTACGCCGAGATCGACAACGCGCACCACTTCCTTCTTGCCGATGTCGTAGACGGCAAAAAGGTTCTCGATGGGTTTTGCGTAGAAATTTGAGCCATCCGGCACCTGGTAGCAGGGCACCTTCATCAGGCGGGAGTTCTGATACTCCTCGGTGAAGAAGTTGCCGCCCGTCAGTGGCAGGCAAAAGGCTTGCTCGGGCTTCAGCCCGCGCTTGGCAAGGCCCGCCACCATTTCGGGATGACCCAGCGCGCCTTCCAGCGCACCCATGAATTCGGTGAACAGCACCATCGGCTGGCCGGCTGCCTTGGCGTTGCTTTCGACCGTGCCCTTGGAGATGTTGACGACCGCCTCGCCGAACCCGTCCGAACTGGTGAAATGCACCGTCGCCTTGCGATCGAGGTGATCGCCTTCCTTCCAGGCAAGCACATCGGCCTTGGCCGGCTCCTTGAGCTCGATCAGCGGATAGAGCGTCTTGTCGTCGGCAACCTTCTTTTCGCGCAGGATCTGGTTGATCTTCTGGTATTCCTCGGCCGTCAATCCGTCGAGCGGGTGGGCGAAAGCCGCACCGCCGGCAAGGCCGAAGCCCAGCGCGGTCGCGGCCAGATATTTCATCAGTCTCATGATCGTTCCCTCTTTTCGTTGATTTTTCAGGCGAAAACCACCTGGATGTCGGTGTATTCGGCAAGCCCCTCTTCAGCGAACTCGACACCCACACCGGAAGCCTTCACCCCGCCGAAAGGCGCATTCGGCTGGATCGCACCGTGTTTGTTGATCCAGACGGAGCCACAGGCCAGGCGGCTTGCGACCGTCTTTGCGGCCTTGATGTCGGACGACCAGACGGAGCCGCCGAGCCCGTTCGGGCTGTCATTGGCAAGCCGGATCGCCTCCTCGACGTCGGAATAGCGGATGATCGGCAGTGCCGGCCCGAACTGTTCCTCGTCAACAAGCGGGTCCCCGTTGCGAAGACCGGAAACGATGGTCGGCGGAAAGAACAGGCCCTCACCCGGCGCACCGCCGAGCAGCACATTGCCGCGCTCTTTCGCGTCCGCCACGAGGCGCGACACCTTGTCGAACTGCATGCGGTTTTGAACCGGGCCCAGGATGCTCGCCTCGTCCATGCCGTTGCCAACTGGAATGTTCTTCGCATAGGCGACGAGCGCGTCACAGACGGCATCGTGGATCGTGTCATGCACATAGAGCCGTTTCATCGCCGCGCAGGTCTGCCCGTTGTTGATGAAGGCGCCCCAGAACAGGCCCTCGGCGATCTCTAGCGGATCGGCGTCCGGCAGCACGATGCCGGCATCATTGCCGCCCAGTTCCAGCGTCAGCCGCTTCATCGTCGCGGCGGCGGATTGCATAACCTTCTGGCCGGTGGCGCAGGAGCCGGTGAAGACGATTTTCGCGATATCCGGATGCGCCGACATCGCGCCGCCGAGATTGAACGCCCTGTCGTCGCCCGTCACAACATTGACGACGCCCGGCGGCAGCACCTCGTTCATGATCTCAACGAGCCGCAGCGTCGACAACGGCGTATAGGGCGAAGGCTTCACAACCACCGTATTGCCGGTGCGCAGCGCCGGCAGGATATGCCAGACGGCGATCATGACCGGGAAATTCCAGGGCGTGATCGAACCGACGACGCCGAGCGGCTTGCGGTGCAGCTCCACGCGCCCCTGCTCGTTGTCCTGCAACACCTTGACTGGCAATGAAAGCCCGGTTGTGTATCCCGCCCAGGCGACGGCGCCACCGACTTCCCAGCGCGAGCCGAGACCGTTCAGCGGCTTGCCTTGTTCAAGCGTGATGATTTCGGCAAGTTCGCCTGCGTGTTCCTCGATCTTCGCCGTGACGGCGGCGCAGGCCGCCTGCAATGCCGCATCGCTCTGTGCCGACCAGGAGACGAACGCCGCCCTGGCCACGGCCACGGCCGCATCCAGTTCCGCACCGCCCATGTTCGGCGCACGGCCGACCTCCGTGCCCGTTGCCGGGTTGAGCACGGCGAAGTCCGAGCCGGCTGCCGCCTGCTTGCCGCCGATGGTTGCCTTGAATTCCATCATTTCCGCCTCCTCCATGAAGGCCCCACCTCCTCCGGTGGGGCCATTTGGCGGCAGAGGATAAAGACGGACGTGGCGTCAGACTTGGACGACGCCGTCTCGCCTTTTGGATAAAAGCGTCAATGGCAGCGTGCGACTGCACCCGGCGTCGTGCCGTATTTCTTGCGGAACTCGCGGTAGAAATAGGAAAGGTCGTTGAAGCCGCAATCAAAGGCGACCACGGTGACGCCTTCGGACAATTGTTCGTCCTTGCGGCCGGAAAGCCGCGCATGGGCCAGTTCCAGCCGGCGGGTGAGCAGCCGATGGCCGGGTGTTTCCCCGAGCGGACGAAAATGCCGCTGCAACATGCGCTCCGAGACATTGAGCCTGACGGCAAGCTCGCGCGGTCCGAATGTCGGGTCCGCCCGGTGCCGGTCGATCATCGAGAGCGCCCGGGACAGCAGGGTTTCCGCCGGCGCGCCGGTGATACGGGTCGAATGCAGATAGGCACCCATCAGGCAGAGAAAAGCCTCGCCGAGCTGCGCCTGCGCGCCCTCTTCCAGCAGCATTTTGGCAATGACGGCGCGCATGGCGACCCAGAGCGGATCGTCGCGCGAAATCGCAAGTCCGCCGGCGCAGGCATTGCCGAAGCGATGCACCACCTCGTCGCGCGGAATATGCAGCGAGACCTGGTTCGAGCGCTCGCCGCGATAGAGGAAGCTGGAGGGTTTGACGGAATCGACAAGGAACATATCGCCCGGCGAAAGTTCTGCGACATGATCGCCCTGCTCGACACGGCACTGGCCGGCGTCCTGCACCAGGAGGAAGAAGTATTCGCCCGGATCCTGCCGGATGGCGCGCGGGCTGCGCGCGACCTCGGACGCGTCGAGCGCGACGATCGCCGTGTCAAAAGGCCCGATCCGTCGCGTGGTGACGTCGCCATTGACGACACCCGTCCGCCGCATCGGCTCCAAGTTGAACGAACCGCAGACCCTCCGGATCTCCGCCTCGAGAATTTCCACCGGCACCGGCTTGTGCCCTGGCGTCATCAGCGACTGCATCGCGCCCTCCCCGGCTCTAGCAGAAAGCCTGTTCTCCCAAAACTATCCCATCACAGTCCGCAGCGCTTGCCTATGCCCTCAATCGGAGAGCACGGAAAAACGCCCCGCTTGCGCCGCCCGACGCAGACCGTCGCACGGCGGCTCGGCAAGACCGTCCGCCACAAGCCCGTCAAGAACCGCCACGACCTCGGCAAGGCCCCGCGTCTCGGCATAGTGCATCGGCCCACCGCGCCAGCGCGGAAATCCGTAGCCGTGGATCTTGACGAGATCGATATCGGCGGCACGCAGCGCGACGCGCTCTTCCAGGATGCGCGTGGCCTCGTTGACCATCGGCAGCAGGATCGCATCGGCAATTTCGGCCTCGCTCCATGCCCGCTGCGGTCGCCCAGCCGCCAGCTCGACGATGATTGCCGCCACGGTTTCCGACGGTCTTGGCGCGCGGTCGCCCGGCTGGTAGTCGTGCCAGCCGCCGCCGGTCTTCTGGCCGAAACGCCCGAGGGCGCAAAGACGCTCGGCGACCGGCGCGAACGGCGTCTCGCCGCGCTCGCGCGCTGCCTTGCGCTGGAAGGCGGCTATGTCGAGACCGCCAAGATCCTGTGCTTCGAACGGTCCCATCGGCAGGCCGAAGGCGCGCATGGCGGCATCGACAGCCGATGGCGTCGCGCCCGACAGCAGCAGCCTTTCGGCCTGCGCGCGCGTGACCTTCAGGATGCGGTTGCCAATGAAGCCATCGCAGATACCAGCGCGCACGGGGATTTTCGCAAGCAGGCGGGCAAGAGCAAAACCGGTCGCAAGCACCTCCGGCGTAGTCGTCTCTGTCGGCACGATCTCCAGCAGCTTCATCACATGCGCAGGACTGAAGAAATGCAGCCCGAGGAAGCGCTCCGGATGGCTCACGCCCCGGCTGATTGCGTCCGGATCGAGGTAGGAGGTGTTGGTGGCCAGCACCGCGTCCGGCCGACAGACCGATGAGAGCATTTCGAAGACGGTGCGCTTGACGGCGAGATCCTCGAACACCGCCTCGATCACGAGGTCCGTATCGGCGATCAGACCGTAATCGTCACCGCCGGCCACACCAGCCATGCGCTCGTCGGCGAGCGCCTGCGTCATACGCCCGCGCTTCACAGAACCGTCGTAGATGGCCCGCACGTTGGCGATCCCGCGCTCGACGGCCGCCTGATCGCGCTCGATGAGAACCACCGGCAGGCCGGCGTCGCGAAGCGCCGCAGCGATGCCAGCACCCATCGTGCCGCCACCGATGACGGCCGCCGAGCGGATATCGCGGGGCGTGACCCCGGCAAGCTCCGGCGGGCGTGGTGCGGCGCGCTCGGCGAAAAAGACATGGCGCAGCGCCGCCGCCTGTTCGGAGCCGCGCAACTCGAGAAACGTCTCGCGCTCGAAGGCCATGGCGGTCGAAAAATCCGCCTCGCTCGCCTTGCGCACCGATGCGAGCGCCCTGAGCGGCGCGACTTCGCGCCGCGCCTTGGCGGCCTCCGCCTTTTCGGCAGCCTCCCAGAAGCCGGCCTCGACCGCGGGCACGGCCCGGCTGGAGAGAGGTTGCGGCAGGGGCTTTCCAGCCACGTCGCTTGCAAAAGCAATTGCGCCGGCGCGCAGGTCGCCTTCAATGATGGCGTCGACAAGCCCGAGCTCCTCGACCTTCCTCGCGCCGACCGGGTTGCCGCCCGTCACCAGGTCGACGGCGGCTGCGGGACCGACAAGGCGCGGCAGGCGGACCGTGCCGCCCGCGCCGGGGATGATGCCGAGTTTGACCTCCGGCAGGCCGAGGCTGGCGGAGGCGACCGCCACGCGATAGGCACAGCCAAGTGCAACTTCCAGCCCGCCGCCGAGCGCGCTGCCATGGATTGCCGCGACCCACGGCTTTTTTGCACTCTCGATGCTCGCCACCACGTCAGGCAGATGCGGCGGCAGCGGCGGCTTGCCGAATTCGCTGACATCGGCGCCGGCGATGAAGGTACGGCCGGCGCAGATCAACACCACGGCCTTCACCGTACCGTCCGCGTCGAGTTCCGCCACGGCATCGACGAGGGCCTGGCGCAGGGCCTGAGACAGCGCATTGACGGGCGGATTGTCGACGGTGACGACGGCGACGGCATCTTCGCGGGTGATGGTGACGGTCATGGCGTTCAAATTCCCAGGTAAGCGGCGCGGATGCGCTCATCTGCAATCAATTCGGCGGCGGGGCCGGACATGGTGATGCGCCCTGTCTCCATGACATAACCCCGGTCGGCGACGGAAAGCGCGCCGAAGGCGTTCTGCTCGACGAGAAGCACGGTGACGCCGAGCGCCTTCATGCTCTTCACCACGTCAAAGATCTGCGCGACGAGGATCGGGGCGAGGCCCATGCTCGGCTCGTCCAGCAGCAGGCAGTTAGGCCGGGCCATCAGTGCGCGGGCGATGGCCAGCATCTGCTGCTGCCCGCCGGAAAGGCCGCCCGCCGCGAGATTTCGCTTCTCCTTGAGGATCGGAAAAAGCGCGAAGGCATCCTCCCTGTCGCGCTCCACCTTGTCGTCGGAAAAGAGATAGGCCCCGAGCCGAAGGTTTTCCTCCACCGTCAGGTTGGTGAAAATCTGCCGGCCCTCGGGCGATTGGGCAAGACCGCGCTGGACGCGACGATGCGCCGGTACGGTGGTCAGCGCCTCGCCGCGAAAGAGGATGGAGCCCGCCGAAACCGGCTGGATACCTGACAGGCATTTCAACAGCGTCGTCTTGCCCGCGCCGTTCGCGCCGACCACGGTGACGATCTCGCCGGAGGCGACATCGAGGTCGATGCCATGCAGCACCTCGATACGGCCGTAGCGTGAGCGCACTCCCTCAACGTTCAGCATTTTCAGCCTCCGTCGCCTGAGCTCCGAGATAGGCTTCGATGACGCGCGGATTGCGCGCAATCGCTGCCGGCTCGCCTTCGGCGATCTTTTCGCCGTGGTCGAGCACCACAATATGATTGGAAATGCGCATCACCATTTTCATGTCATGCTCCACCAGGAGGATCGAGACGCCCTCGGCGGCAACCGCGGCGATGAGGTGATCGATCTCCTCCGTCTCGACCGCGTTGCAGCCGGCGGCGGGCTCGTCGAGCAAAAGCACGCGTGGCTTCAGCGCCAGGGCGCGGGCAATCTCCAGCCGCTTCAGCGCACCATAGGAGAGCGAGCTCGCCTCCTGTTCGGCGGCACGGCCGAGACCGACGCGATCGAGCAACACGCGGGCGCTTGTCTCCGACGCCTTGCTGCGGCGGCGCGCGGCGGGCAGCGCGAAGAGATCGGAAAAGACCGAGCCGCGCTCATGCAGGTGATGGCCGGCGACGGCGTTTTCCAGAACACTCATCGATTGAAAGATCTGGAGATTCTGGAAGGTGCGCGACAAGCCGCGCCGCGCCAGAAGATGCGGCGGCATGCGCGTGACATCCTCGCCATCGAGCGCCACGCGGCCGCGCCCCGGCGCGTAGACGCCTGATATCATGTTGAAGAGCGTCGTCTTTCCGGCGCCGTTCGGCCCGATGACCGAGACGATCTCACCCGGTTTCAAGGAGAAGCCGACATCGTTGACGGCACGCAAGCCGCCGAAATCGATCCCCAGGCCTTCGATCTGCAGCAGGCTCATTCTCCCCTCCCCCGAACGCGACGCGCGATGGACGGCAAAAGGCCCTCGCGCATGAAGATCATGACAAGCATCATGACGAGGCCGAGCATGAGCTGCTCGTATTCCTGAAAGATCGTCAGCACCTGCGGCAGGGTGGTGAGGATCGCCGCGCCGAGGATCGCGCCGAGCACCGAACCGGCCCCGCCGAGCACCGTCATGGTGACCATCTCGATGGAATGCATGAAACCCGCGACGTCAGGCGTGATGAACTTGTTCTGGAGCGCCAGCAGCGATCCGGACACCGACGCGTAAACCGCCGAAAGCACGAAGGCGACGAGCTTATAACGGGCAACATCGACGCCGACCGTGCGGGCGGCGACCTCCGAACCATGCAGCGCGCGAAGGGCACGGCCCGTCGGGCTGTGATAGAGATTGAGCGCCAACCACGCGCCAATGACCAGGACGAGGCCGGAAAAGGCGTACCAGAACTCGGTGTTGGAAAGGTCGATCCCGATGGCCTTCAGGGCGCCGCGAAGACCCAGATCCGGCACCGCCATGCCATCCGGCCCGCCGGTCAGTTGCGCCTCGTTGGAAAGCACCATCGAGACGAGGATACCGAAACCGAGGCTGGCGACGGCGAGGTAGTAGCCCTTGAGCCGCAGGATCGGCCGGCCGACGAGGAAGGCGATGCCGGCGGAGAGTACCGCGCCCAGGAGCGCCGCGAGCGCCGGATGCAGGCCGAGATGTACCGGCGCGAGCGCGCAGGCATAGGCGCCGATGCCGACGAACCCCGCATGTCCGAGGCTGATCTGGCCGGCATAGCCGATCAGGATGACGAGACCCGTGACCGCCAAGCCATTGACGAAGATCAGCGAGCCAACGCGGAAGTAATAGGACGACGGAAAGAAGACCGGCGCGATGGCGATGACCGCAGCGAGGATGAGAAGGCTGGTTGCTTTGCCCGAGAACCGCATGATCACACCCGATCCGTCGATTTGCGGCCGAACAGGCCCTGCGGCATGGCGAAGAGCACGGCGAGAATGACGACGAAGGCGGCCGCATCCTTGTATTGCGAACTGAGATAGCCGGCCGTCATCGCCTCGAGGATGCCGAGCAGGAGGCCGCCGGCCAGCGCGCCCTTGGGGTTGCCCATGCCGCCAAGCATAGCGGCGGCGAACCCCTTCAGCGCGAGCGCAAGGCCCACGTCGTAGCCGGTCAGCGTGATCGGCGTCACCAGCACGCCTGCCAGCGCGCCGATAGCGGCCGACATGGCGAAGGAGAGCGTCATCACATAATTGGTGTTGATGCCGACGAGCTGGGCGGCGATGCGGTTGTTGGCCGTTGCCAGAACCGCGCGGCCGATCAGCGTGCGCGTGAAGAACAGCCAGAGACAGAAGAAGACGGCGAGCGCCCCGGCGATGACCCAGAGGCTCTGCGGCAGGATGGTCGCGCCGCCGATCAGGATCGGCTGGTCGCCGGAAAAGGCGGGGAAGCGGTGAAGCTGCTTGTCGAAGACGAGCTGCGTTGCACCGCGGATGAAGATCGAAGCACCGATGGTGATGATGATCAGCGAGACGACCGGCGCACCGCGGGCGGGCTCGATGGCAAGCTTGTTGAGCGCGACGCCCACCGCCGAGGTCACGATGATGGCGATGAGTGCTGCCAGCGGCAGCGGCATGCCGGCAGCATGGGCAAAGAAGGTGATCATGCCACCGAGCATGACGAACTCGCCCTGGGCGAAATTCACGACGTCGGAGGCGTTGTAGATGATCGTGAAGCCGAGGGCGACCAGCGCATAGACCGCGCCGACCGTGATCCCGGACAGAAAAAATTGCAGCAGTTCGGGCATGGATGCCTCCGCTTGGCACGCGACGGTTTCCGCCGGCCCCTGCCGAGAAGGGCCAGAGCCGGCGGGCTCGATTACTCGACGATCGTCCAGCCGCCCTTTTCAATCTGCAGCATGCGGAAGGCCGAGAGGTCGAGACCGAGGTGATCCTCGGCCGTCATGGTGACGGTGCCCGTGGTCCCGACGAGCCCCTTCGTTCCCTCGATGGCGTTGCGGATATCGGAGGGCTCGGTGCTGCCCGCCCGGCTGATCGCATCGACGAGGATGCGCAGCGCATCATGGGCGTAGCCGCCGAAGGTCGAGACCGGCTTGCCGGTCGCCTTTTCATAGGCATCCTTGTAGGCCGTGACGACGGCGCGCTGCGGGTCGCTCTCCGGCAGAAGTTTCGCAACGAGCAGCGCCGTGCCCGGCAGGCGCACGCCCTCTGCGGCTTGCGCGCCGGCAAGCTCGATGAAGCCATCCGAAGCGACACCGTGCGACTGGTAGAGCGGCAGGCCGACGGCGAGCTGCGCATAGTTGCGCGTAACGATCGCCGGGCCCTGGCCGAAGCCGGGGTTCAGCACCGCCTGCACGCCTTCCTTGCCCTTGATGTTGGTGAGCTGCGGCGTCATGTCGGCGTCAGCAGGGCCGTAGGTCTCGTCGGCCAGCACCTCGATACCGTAGTCACCGACGATCGAAAGGCACTGCTTGTGCATGGAGGCACCGAAACCGTCGGAACCGGAGATCATGCCGATCTTGGTGATGCCGTTCTTCTTCATGTCCTCGAAGATCTTGGCGCAGGCCATGCGGTCCGTGTGCGGCGTCTTGAAGGTATAGGGTTTGACCGGGTCGATGATCTCGATCGCGCCGGCAAGCGAGATGAACGGCACTTCGGCATCCTCGAAGACCGGGATGATGGCCATGGAAGTGCCGGTCGTCGTGCCGCCGATCACGGCGACGACCTCGTCGTCCTCGATGAGACGGGTGGCAAAGGTGCGCGCCTTGTTCGGATCGCCGCCATCGTCATAGATGACGAGTTCCAGCTTCTCGCCGTTGACGCCGCCGGCCGCATTGATCTCCTCGACCAGCATCTTCAGCGTCTTGGCTTCCGGATCTCCGAGAAAGGAAGCGGGGCCGGTTTCAGAAATGGTCGCGCCGATCTTGATGTCAGCCAAGGCGGGCCCGGCAAAGCCGAGAACGAGGGCAAGTGCAGTCGCAGTCTGTGCAAATTTCATGTCGGTTTCTCCTCCCAACAAAGACAAAGTTAAAAACGAAACTCCTCTCACGCCGCCAAAGGGCGGCGCCACATCACCACGCGGAACCGGTTCGCGACAAAGGCCGCATCCGTCAGGCTGGCATTGCCTGCGGGGTTTGCACCGGTGACGTGGAAATCGCTGAAGGCGGCACTCTGGTTGACGTAGATTCCGCCGGTCAGGTTGACCGAAAGATTGACGCCTGCTGCTGCGAACCGGTCGGCGGCGGCAAGGATCTGCGCCTCGTCCGTCGTGTAAAGGGCAGCGGTGATCGCCCCCTTGTCTTCCGCGAGCACGGCCGCGCGGTTCACGCCGTCCGCGATACCATCGACGGAGACGACAATGGCGATCGGGCCGAAGCGCTCCTCAGCGTAGCTTTCCGTTTCTGCCGCATCGACCGCGAGGATCAGCGGGGTCGCGGTGCGCGCCTCGCCAAGGCCTTCGATCGTTGCGGAATCGCGCACCACCCGGCCGAGCCCGCGGGCCGTCTCGATGCGGGCGAGCGTCGCCGGGTTCGCAATGGCGCCGCAGACGCCGGCTGCACGCGCCGGATCAGCAAGCAGGCCGTCGATCGCCGTGGCGATCCCGGTTGCGACCTCGTCGAAACTCTTGTGGCCCTCGTCTGTTTCGATGCCACCGCGAGGCACAAAAATGTCCTGCGGGGCCGTGCACATCTGACCGGAATAGAGCGACAGCGAGAAGGCGATGTTGCCGCACATGCCGGCGAAATTGTCGGTCGAGCCGATGACGATGGAATTGACGCCGGCCTCTTCCGTGTAGACATCGGCACTGCCGGCATTTTCCCGCACCCAGGTGCCGAACGTGTTGGAGCCGGTGTAGTCGACGATGGCGACGGCCGGGTGCTGGACGAGATCCTTGGTGATTTCAGAACCGCGTTCGTCCGTTGCGAGCAGCACGATATCGGCGGCAAAGCCCTCCTCCACCAGAACCTCGCGGATGATCTCGACAGTGATGGCGAGCGGCAGGATCGCCGCCGGATGCGGCTTGACGATGACGGTATTGCCGGTGGCAAGGCTGGCGAAAAGGCCGGGATAGCTGTTCCAGGTCGGGAAGGTGTTGCAGCCGATGGTGAGCGAAACACCACGCGGAACGACGCGCCAGTGTTTTTCCATGACGATCGGCTCGCCCTTGCCCTGCGGCTTCGTCCAGGTGGCCTTCGCTGGCGTGCGGGTCATTTCGGCATAGGCATAGGCGACCGCTTCGAGACCGCGATCCTGCGCATGCGGACCACCGGCCTGGAAGGCCATGGCGAACGCCTGGCCGGTCGTGTGCATGACGGCATTCGCCATCTCGAAGCTGCGGGCGTTGAGACGTGCAAGGATTTCGAGGCAGATGCCGGTGCGCACTTCAGGCGAGGTGGAAGCCCATTGCGCAGCCGCAGCACGCGAGGCCGCGACAAGCGTATCCACGGCGGCGGCGGGATAGGTGACGCCGAGAGCGGGGCCATAGGGCGAGACTTCCGCGCCGACGGCGCTCTGCGCCGGATGACCGGCAAGCGCGAAAGGTCTTCCGAGACGCGCCTGGTATGCGGCAAGACCGTCGTCCTTGGCGGTTTCGCCATAGATCTTGCCGGACGGCACTTCCGGATAGGCCGACCAGAAGTCGCGCTTGGCCGCCGCTTGCAAGGCTGCATCGAGCGTCGGGCGATGGCGATCGAATAGTCCGGTCATGCTTACTCCTCCCAGTCAGTGCTTTTATAATTGACCGGCCGGCCGGTTTATGCAACTATTTTTTCACGGTCGCCCTGGAAAGAAGGGTGACAGGGAGGAAAACATGCCGGAATCCAGCACGATCCAGTCGGCACTTGCCGATGGCGTCCTTAGCCTGACGCTCAATCGCCCTGACAAGCTCAACGCCTTTAACGAAGAGATGCATCTTGCATTGCGTGCCGGCTTCGAGCGCGCCCATGCGGATACCGACGTGCGCGCCGTGCTTTTGACGGGTGCGGGCCGTGGCTTTTGTGCCGGCCAGGATCTCGGCGACCGCGACCCGAGCAAGGGCGTGCCGGACCTCGGCCACACGATCGAGACCTACTACAATCCCCTGCTCCGCCTGATCCGCAGCCTGGAAAAGCCGGTTGTTTGCGCGGTGAACGGCGTTGCCGCCGGCGCCGGTGCCAACATCGCCTTTGCCTGCGACATCACCCTTGCCGCCCGCTCCGCCCGCTTCATCCAGGCCTTCGCCAAGATCGGCCTCGTGCCGGATTCCGGCGGAACCTGGAGCCTGCCGCGGCTGATCGGCGAGGCGCGCGCCAAGGCGCTGGCGCTCACTGCCGAGCCGCTCGGCGCGGAGACCGCCGCCGATTGGGGCCTCATCTGGCGCGCCGTCGACGACGACAAGCTGATGGAAGAGGCAAGCGCGCTCGCCGCTCGGCTTGCCGCCGGTCCGACCAAGGGCCTCGGCATGACCAAGCGCGCCATCCAGGCCGCCGCCACCAATTCGCTCGATGAGCAGCTCGACCTCGAACGCGACCTTCAGCGCGAGGCCGGCCGCAGCGCCGACTATGCGGAAGGCGTTTCAGCCTTCCTCGAGAAGCGCAAGCCGGAGTTCAAGGGCCAATGAGCAGCGCCAGTCTTTCGCCTCAGGCGCTCGCCGATGCCTGCGCCAGGGCCATGTGGGACGAGGACAACGCCACCCGCCACCTCGGCATGGAGCTTGTGTCCGTGGCGCCCGGCGAAGCGACCATCACCATGACCGTGGCGGCGACGATGACCAACGGCCATGGCACCTGCCATGGCGGTTACATCTTCACGCTGGCCGATTCTGCCTTCGCGTTTGCATGCAACACCTATAACCAGCGCACCGTCGCCCAGCACTGTTCGGTGACCTATATCGCACCGGCTTTCAAGGGCGACCGGCTGACGGCGACGGCACGGGAGGTGTCGCGCCGCGGCCGGGGCGGCATCTACGATATCCGCATCACCAATCAGGAGGGCGAGCATGTCGCGGAATTCCGCGGCCACTCGCGAACCGTAAAGGGTACCCATCTGCCGGAGTGAGGCAGATCATACCGCATTCTTGGAGGAGAATTTCATGGAAGACCTGTCCCCCCGCCCCGGTGACCTCGAAGCGATCGAGACGGCCTCTCGCGACGAGCTTTCCGCGCTTCAGCTTGAGCGCATGAAGTGGTCGCTGACCCATGCCTATGAGAACTCCCCCTTCTACCGCCAGCGTTTCGACGAGGCGGGCGTGCACCCGTCGGACCTAAAGACGCTCGCCGACCTTGCGAAATTTCCCTTCACCACCAAGAAGGACCTGCGCGACACCTATCCCTTCGGCATGTTCGCCGTGCCGCGCGAAAAGCTCGCCCGCATCCATGCCTCGTCAGGCACGACCGGCAAGCCGACCGTCGTCGGCTACACCAAGAACGATATCGACACGTGGGCGACGGTGGTTGCCCGCTCGATCCGCGCCTCGGGCGGCCGGGCCGGCGATATCGTGCACGTCGCCTATGGCTACGGCCTCTTTACCGGCGGTCTCGGTGCGCACTACGGCGCTGAAAAACTCGGTTGCACCGTCGTGCCGATCTCGGGCGGCATGACGGAGCGTCAGGTCACCTTGATGCAGGATTTCAAGCCGCGCATCATCATGGTCACCCCCTCCTACATGCTCTCGATCCTCGATGAATTCCGCAAGAACGGCATCGACCCGCGCGAAAGCTCGCTCGCCGTCGGGATTTTTGGCGCGGAGCCGTGGACGAACGCCATGCGCCAGGAAATCGAACAGGCGTTCGACATGCACGCCGTCGACATTTACGGCCTGTCGGAGGTCATGGGCCCCGGCGTCGCCAACGAGTGCGTCGAGACCAAGGACGGCCTGCACATCTGGGAAGACCATTTCTACCCCGAGATCATCGACCCGGTGACGGGCGCCGTGCTGCCCGACGGCGAGGTTGGCGAACTGGTCTTCACCACGCTGACCAAGGAAGGCCTGCCGATCATCCGTTACCGCACGCGCGACCTGACGCGGCTTCTGCCGGGCACCGCGCGCTCCATGCGCCGCATGGACAAGGTCACCGGTCGCTCCGACGACATGATGATCCTGCGCGGCGTCAACGTCTTCCCGACACAGATCGAGGAGCAGATCCTGAAATGCCGTGGACTGGCGCCGCATTTCCAGATCGAGCTGACCCGCGCCGGCCGTATGGACAACATGACGGTTCATGTCGAATGTACGCTGGAAGCGACCGACGAGGGCGCGCGCGCCGGATCGGCGAAGGAGCTTGCCCACCACATCAAGAGCGTGGTCGGCGTCTCGACGAAGATTACCGTGCACGAGCCGGGCGGTATCGCCCGCTCGGAAGGCAAGGCAAAGCGGGTGGTCGACAACCGCCCGAAAGAGTGAATGCTCGAATGAGTGAATGACGGGGCGCTAGGATAGCCCGGCACCGGGTTGACCGTTTATACGAACAAAAGTCGCCGCTTGCGCGGCGGCAAACAGACAGGAAGTGAGCAGGGTAGAACATGGCACGCACGCGCGCAGTGGATTTTGAAGAAAAACAGCGCGGCATTCTGACGAACGCGGCGGCGGTGTTCGCCGAAGTGGGCATGGAAAAGGCTTCCATGTCCATGATTGCCTCGTACAGCAATGTCTCGAAGGCCCTGCTCTATCACTACTACCCCGGCAAGGATGCCCTGATATTCGATATCGTTCGCACGCACCTGACGGAGCTCGACGGCGCGATCGAAGCGGCGGATCGCGATGATGTGGCGCCGCAGGAGCGGTTGCGTCTTCTCGTCAAGGCTGTGATGAAGAATTACGAAGGCCGCGACAATGAACACAAGGTGCAGCTCAATGGCACCAGCGCCCTGTCGCCAGAACAGCTTTCAGAGCTGCAGGCGATCGAAAGGCGGATCGTCAAGCGCTTCTCCAGCGTCATTGCCCTGATCAACCCGGAGCTCAATCAGGGCCGGCCGCTGCTGATGCCGGTCACCATGTCGCTCTTCGGCATGATGAACTGGGTCTACATGTGGTTCCGGCCGAACGGGCCGATCAGCCGCGAAGAGTATGCCGACATCGCGACCACGCTTATCCTCGAAGGCGTCAAGGCCGTTCGCTGACCAAGCCGTTCATTTGCCGAATTTCAGCCGCTCGAGAATGAGCGGGTCATATTCCGGAGCGCGGATGCGCCGCCGGTCCGGCTCGAGCTGAGAAAGCGGTTCGGTCGCAACCAGCTTGTCTTTCGCCTCGAGGGCGAGGCGCTGATAGATGGCCGTGCCCTGGCGTTTCCAGGCGATCTCATCGGCGGAAAGCTCCCGGGTGACGCGCGCCGGCGAACCCATTGCAAGGCTGTTTGCGGGGATCTCGGTGCCTGCCTTGACGAAGGCCATGGCGGCAACGATGGCATTTTCGCCGATCACGGCTTCGTCCATGACGACGGCGTTCATCCCGACCATGGCGTTGCGGCCGATCCGGCAACCGTGCAGCACCGCCCCGTGGCCGATATGGCCCTCTTCGCCGACAACCACGTCGAGATTCGGGAAACTGTGCACGACGCAGGTCTCCTGCACGTTTGATCCTCGCTCAAGCACGATGCGGCCGAAGTCGCCGCGCAGCACGGCGCCCGGCCCGACATAGCAGGCAGGGCCTATGATCACGTCACCGGTGACGATTGCGGCCGGATGCACGAAGGCGGCGGGATCGATCACCGGGACCACGCCGTCATAGGCATAGATCTGTGTCATGGCCGCCTTCTCCTCAGCTTCTCGTCTTTGCCACCATGGTCAGAACGTCGTACTGCGCGACGGCAACGCCATTCTGGTTGGTGACCCGGCAATCCCAGCGCACTTCCCCATGTTCGGCGTCCGCGCGCGGGTTGATCTCCTTGCAGGTCAGTTGGACCTTAAGCGTGTCGCCCGGGTTGACCGGAGTCAGGAAGCGCAGGTTGTCGACACCATAATTCGCCAGCACCGGACCCGGTGCCGGATCGACAAAGAGGCCGGCAGCGAAGGAGACGATGAGATAGCCGTGGGCGACGCGCCCGTCGAAGAACGGATTGGCCTTGGCGGCCTCTTCGTCCATGTGCGCGTAGAAGGTATCGCCGGTGAAATTGGCGAAGTGCTCGATATCCTCCAGCGTCACCGTACGGGATGCGGTGACGAGCTGGTCGCCGATGCGAAGCTCGGCGAGCGACTTGCGGAACGGATGCTCGCCGCCGCTGCGGGCCTCGGAGTCGGCAACCCAGCGGCCGGTGACGGCCGAGAGCATGGTCGGCGAACCCTGGACGGCGGTGCGCTGCATGTAATGCTTGACACCACGCATGCCGCCGAGCTCTTCGCCACCGCCGGCACGACCGGGGCCGCCATGGACGAGGCCCGGAAGAGGCGAGCCGTGACCGGTCGAGGTCTTGGCGCTGGCGCGGTTGCCGATCAGGACGCGGCCATGGAACGGCGCCATGCCGAGCACGACCTCTTCGGCAAAGGCCGGATCGTTGGTGAAGACCGAGGCGACAAGGCTGCCCTTGCCGCGGCGGGTAAGATCGACAGCCTCTCCGGCTGTGTCATAGGGCATGACGGTGCTGACCGGGCCGAAGGCCTCGACATCGTGTACGGCCTTGGCCTCCCAGGGACGATCGCAATAGAGAAGCACCGGATTGAGGAAGGCCCCGGCCTCGGCATCGCCGGAGACGATGCGCGGGGTATCGGGGTCGCCCGCGACGATCTCGGCATCGGCGAGCAGGTCGCGGATGCGCTCCCGCACTTCGGTGCGCTGGTCGAGGCTGGCGAGCGGGCCCATGCGGACAGTCTCATCCGCGGGGTTGCCGAGAACAGTCTTGCCGAGGCGCTCGCCGAGTGCGGCCACGAGCGCGTCGCAATGGACGCGCGGGGCGATCACGCGGCGGATGGCGGTGCATTTCTGCCCGGCCTTCGAGGTCATCTCGCGAGCCACTTCCTTGACGAACAGGTCGAACTCCTCCGTGCCTGGCCCGGCGTCGAGGCCGAGCACCGAAGCATTGAGGCTGTCGGCTTCCATGGTGAAGCGCACGGAATTACCGATAACGGCCGGATGGCTCTTCAGCTTGCGGCCGGTTGAGGCCGACCCCGTGAAGGTGACCACATCCTGGCCGTCGACATGATCGAGCAGGTCGCCGACCGAGCCGGATATCAGCTGCACGGCCCCTTCCGGCAGGATACCGGTCTCGACCATGCGGCGCACGACAAGTTCCGTAAGGTAGGCCGTCTGGCTCGCCGGCTTGACGATCGCCGGCATGCCCGCAAGCAGCGTCGGGGCGAGTTTTTCCAGCATGCCCCAGCAGGGAAAGTTGAAGGCGTTGATGTGGACGGCGACACCCTGCAGCGGCGACAGGATATGGCGGGCGGCAAAGGTGCCGTCGCGTGCCAGCGTCTCGACATCGCCGTCGACCAGAACGCGGGTGTTGGGAAGCTCGCGGCGGCCCTTGGAGGCATAGGAAAGCAGCGTGCCGATGCCGCCGTCGATATCGACCCAGCTATCGGCGCGGGTGGCGCCGGTCGCAGCGGAAAGCGCGTAGAACTCTTCCTTGCGCTCCATCAGCGCCAGGCCGAGCGCCTTCAGCATGGCGGCGCGCTCATGGAAGGACATGCGGCGCAGCGCCGGGCCGGCCTTCTCGCGGCCATAGGCAAGGGTGCTGGCGAAATCGATGCCGCTGGAATCGATGAAGGCGACGGGCGCGCCGGTCGAGGCGTCGAGAAGCGGCACACCCTCCTTCGCGCCGGCGATCCAGCTGCCACAGACATAGCTTTCGAGCCGGCGGGGCCGGGACGCCTGAACGTTCATGGTCGTTTCCTTTCAGAGCAGTTTCAGCGCGCCGAGCTGCGCATCGACGTCCGCCTGCCATTCGGCAAGAAGCGTTTCATTGGGGGTGTGGCGCAGGCCGAAGCGCGCGAGCGTCGCGTAGCGCGCCGAGCCGGAATGGCCGAAGCTCGCGGCGACCCGTGGGGTCCAGTAGGCGATGGAGGCGAGCGCCACTGCGCGCGCCTCAGGCGATGCAGCGATACGTTCCAGTCCGGCAAGACCGAGTTCCAAGTGGCGGGTCTCGCGCGGCAGGATGCGGTGGAAGACCTCTGCTAGCGGCTGGTAGGAAACGTGAGACAGCTCACGCAATTGGATGACGCCCGCCTTGCCCATCAATACGTTCATGACGACGGCATCGACCCAACCCTGCAACGGATAATGGAAGACCGAGAGACGCATGTCGCCTTCGCGTCGTTCAGCACCTATATCGGCATCCCGCGGCAGGCGATCGGCCCAGGGGTGATGCACGGCGTAGCGGCCGCCATCGGCGCCGAAGCTCTCCATGACCGCCAGCACCTGGCCTGCATGGTCGGTCTTTTCAAGCACGATTCGGGCCGCGGAAATGCGCTCCTGAATGCCCGGCGCATCGTTGATCACGCCGGCAAAGCCGGCGGAGCCCGCAAGCTCGCTATCGACGAAGCTCGCCATCAGCCGCAAGAGTTCGCCGCGATAGCGCGCCGGCACATTGTCCGGCGAGGTCAGCCTGCCGCCCTTAGCGAGGTAGTCTTCGATCGGCATGGTTTCCGTATCGGTCATGGCCTTCTCCTCCCGAGCATGTCCAGCGATCGGAGATCGCCGAAAATGCTATCTGTTTGTTTTCGCGCAATTCCGGACGTAAAACCGCTTCACACTTTGACTGGAATTGCTCAGGCGAGCTCACTGGTCGTAGCTGACGACGACCTTGTCGCTCAGCGGGTAGCACTGGCAGGTGAGCACGTAGCCCTGACGGACTTCGTAATCCTCGAGCGCGTGGTTGACCTCCATCTCCGTCTCGCCCTCGATGACCTTGGCCCGACAGGTGGAGCAGACGCCGGCCTTGCAGGCGTATGGCGCGTCGATGTTGTTTTCGAGCGCGGCCTCGAGCAGGCTCTGGCCGTGCTTGGGCATGTTGAAGCTGCGGGTCGCGCCGTCGAGCGTGATGGTTGCCTGGCAGCTGGCATTGGCGTCGGCGCCCGCAGCACTCTGGGCTCGGGCCCGCGCCCGACCGGGTTGCGAGGAGGCGAACAGCTCGAACTTGACCTGGTCGTCGCGCAGGCCATGGTCGCGAAGCGCTGCCGCGATCGCCAGCATCATCGGCTCGGGGCCGCAGATGAAGGCCGTGGTGACCGAACGCAGATCGATCCAGCTCTTGAACAGGGCGGCGCATTTTTCCGCGTTGACGCGGCCGGTGAAGAGATCGATGTCCTGCGCCTCGCTTTCAAGCACATGCAGGACGGAGAAGCGGCCGAGATAGCTGTTCTTCAAATCCTCCAGCTCCTCGCGGAACATGATCGAGGAGATCTGCCGGTTGGCATAAACAAGCGTGAAGCGGGAGCGCGGCTCGCGCGCAAGCGTCGTCTTGATGATCGAGAGAACCGGCGTGATACCGCTGCCGCCGGCAAAGCCGAGATAGTGCTTGGAAACCTCCGGCTCGATGGCCGTGAAGAAGGCCCCCATTGGCGGCATGGCTTCGAGTGTGTCGCCAGCCTTCAGCTCTTCGTTGGCCCAGCTGGAAAAGCAGCCGCCATCCACCCTCTTGATGCCGACGCGCAGCACGCCCTCGTCGCGGCCGGCACAGATCGAATAGGAGCGGCGCAGCTCCTCGCCGTCGAACTTGCGGCGGAAGGTCAGGTACTGGCCTTGGGTGAAATCGAAGGTATCGCGGTCTTCCGCGGACGGAGCCAGCGTTACGACCACGGCGTCGCGAGTTTCGCGGCGCACTTCGGTAACATTCAGGGAATGGAAACGTGCCATGGCGGCCCTCATCCTTTGTCTCGGGTCAGATGCACTTGAAGTAATCGAAGGGTTCCAGGCAGTCGGTGCAGCGATAGCTGGCCTTGCATGGCGTCGAGCCGAACTGGCTGATCTTCTCGGTCCTGGTCGATGCGCAGCGGGGACAGGCGATCACAAGGTTCGAGCGGCCGGAGAGCCGGTCGATGCGCTTCATCAGCACCCCGTCGGCAGCCGTGCCGTCGACCGGCGGGGCGATGCCATAGGCTTGCAGCTTCTCGCGGCCTTCCGCGCTGATCCAGTCGGTGGTCCAGGCGGGCGAAAGCTGACGCTTGAGCTTCACCTTGCCGATGCCGCGTTCGGTGAGCGCCCGCTCGATATCCAGATTGATCACGGACGTCGCCGGACAGCCGGAATAAGTCGGCGTGACGGTGACCACCAGCGCCTCGTCCTCCCAGGCGACATCGCGGATGATGCCGAGATCGACCAGCGAGATGACCGGGATTTCCGGATCCGGCACCTCTGCAAGCCACGTCCAGACTTCCTTCGTCGTCGGATGTGCGGCCGTGATCATCGCGACCTCCTACCAGGTTGCGCCCGGATAGGCGCGCTGGAGAAACTGCAGCTCCGCAAGGATGAAGCCGAGATGCTCGGTATGCGCCCCGCGCTTGCCGCCCTTCTGCATGTAGCCGTCGGCTGGCATCCTGAGGGTCGCCTCGTCCAGCGTCTCGCGCACCAGCGCATCCCATGCGGATTTCAGCGATGCCGGCTCCGGCGCGATGCCGTCGGCGGCAACCGCCGCATCGAAGGCGTCGCCCATGAAGAGCTCGCCGGTATAGGGCCAGAGGTCGTCCAGCGCTTCCTGCATGCGGCGGTGGCTTTCCGCCGTTCCGTCGCCAAGCCGGATCACCAGATCGCCGCTGCGCTCCAGGTGATAGGAGACTTCCTTGAACGCCTTCTCGGCGATCTCGGCGATGCGCTGATCGCTGGAGCCTTTCAGCGCTTTCAGCTGCAGATAGTGCCAGGCATCGAACAGGAACTGCCGCATCAGCGTCTTGCCGAAATCGCCGTTCGGTCGCTCGACGAGCAGCACGTTGCGGAAATCGAGCGCATCGCGCAGATAGGCGAGATCGTCCGCCGAACGCCCCTTGCCTTCGACTTCGCCGGCAAGGCCGAGCCAGAGCTGCGTCTGGCCGATCAGGTCAAGCGCGGTGTTGGAGAGCGCGATATCCTCTTCCAGCGCCGGCGAATGGCCGCACCATTCCGAGACGCGGTGACCGAGGATGAGCGCATTGTCGCCCATGCGCTGCAGGAACTCGAAAAGGGCGGCGTTCTCAACGGCACCCGTCTTTTCCGACGCGCCCATCACATATGCCCCACTTCATCCGGAACGTCGAAGAAGGTCGGATGACGATAGACCTTGGAGTTCGACGGCTCGAACAACGGGCCCTTGTCGGACGGGGCGCTTGCGGTGATGTCTGCCGAGCGAACCACCCAGATGCTCACCCCTTCGTTGCGACGGGTATAGACGTCACGGGCATTGTTGACGGCCATTTCGGCGTCCGGCGCATGCAGGCTGCCGACGTGGCGATGGTTGAGGCCGTGCTGGCCGCGGATGAAGACCTCCCAGAGGGGCCATTCGCTGGACATGATTACTCTCCCTTGGAACGATGACTGCTTCTGGAGCGCCGACGGCGACGCCCTGCCCTTCGCAAACGCCGGAAAGGCGCCCGACGCCCCGGGCAAAAGGCCTCTTTTACTCGGCTGCGACCCGCACGCGACGGGCTTCGGCTTTCTCAGCATGGGCAACGAGGCCGTCGCGGAACCACGCGCCGTCGTCCCAGGCCTTCTTGCGGGCGTTGAGGCGTTCGGCATTGCAGGGGCCGTTGCCGGCGATGACGGCGAAGAACTCGCTCCAGTCCGGCTCGCCGAAGTCATGGCCGCCCTTCGCCTCGTTCCACTTCAGCTCCGGATCGGGAATGGTGAGACCGAGGTATTCCGCCTGCGGCACGGTCTGGTCGACGAATTTCTGACGCAGCTCGTCATTGGAGTTCTGCTTGATCTTCCAGGCCATCGACTGGGCCGAGTGCACGGAAGCGTCGTCGGAAGGGCCGAACATCATCAGCGACGGCCACCACCAGCGGTTCAGCGCATCCTGCACCAGGGCCTTCTGTGCCGGCGTTCCCTTCACCATCTTCATCAGGATGTCGTAGCCCTGACGCTGGTGAAAACTCTCTTCCTTGCAGATGCGGACCATGGCGCGGGCGTAAGGCCCGTAGGAACAGCGCTGCAGCGGCACCTGGTTCATGATGGCCGCGCCATCCACCAGCCAGCCGATGGCGCCGATATCGGCCCAGCTCAGCGTCGGATAGTTGAAGATCGAGGAATACTTCGCCTTGCCGGAATGCAGCTGTTCGTACATCTCGTCGCGGCTGACGCCCAGCGTTTCGGCGGCGCAGTAGAGATAGAGACCGTGGCCGGCTTCGTCCTGCACCTTGGCGAGCAGGATCGCCTTGCGCTCCAGGGTCGGTGCGCGGGTGATCCAGTTGCCTTCCGGCAATTGACCGACGATTTCGGAATGGGCGTGCTGGCTGATCTGGCGCACCAGCGTCTTGCGGTAGCCTTCCGGCATCCATTCCTTCGGTTCGATCTTCTGGCCGGCATCGATGCGCTCCTGGAAGGCGCGCTCGACCGGGTCCATCTCGTCAAGGCTGCGGACGCGGGCTGCGTCGGTCTTCACCATCTGTGCGTACATGACAGCTTCTCCTGATTGCCGGTTCAGACACGTTCGAGAATGAGTGCGATGCCCTGGCCAACGCCGATGCACATAGTGCATAGCGCATAGCGACCGCCCTGGCGATGAAGCTGATAAGCGGCCGTCGTCACGAGACGCGCGCCGCTCATGCCGAGCGGATGGCCGATGGCGATGGCGCCGCCATTCGGGTTCACATGGGCGGCATCGTCAGGCAGGCCGAGATCGCGCAGCACGGCGAGCGCCTGCGAAGAGAAGGCCTCGTTGAGCTCGATGACATCCATCTGGCCGATGGAAAGGCCGGCACGCTCAAGCACGCGGCGGGCAGCCGGCGCCGGGCCGATACCCATGATGCGCGGCTCGACGCCGGCGGCCGCCATGGCGACGATGCGCGCCTTCGGGGAAAGCTCCTGTTCCTTGATCGCCCTTTCACCGGCGACCAGTAGGGCCGCTGCGCCATCGTTGACACCAGACGCATTGCCGGCGGTAACGGTACGATCCGGGCCATTGACGCCCTTCAGCTTGGCAAGCTGCTCGACGGTCGTGCCGGGGCGCGGATGCTCGTCGCGATCGACGACGAGCGCGTCGCCCTTTTTCTGGGCGACATGCACGGGCGCGATCTCGTCGGCAAAGACACCCGCTTCCTGAGCGGCAGCCCAGCGCGCCTGGCTGCGCGCGGCAAAGGCATCCTGATCGGCGCGGCTGACGCCGAAATCTCCAGCGACATTGTCGGCCGTCTCCGGCATGGAATCGGCGCCAAAAGCAGCCTTCAGCTTCGGATTGACGAAACGCCAGCCGATGGTCGTATCATAGATCGCGCTGGAGCGGGAAAAGGCGCTCTCGGCCTTAGGCATGACGAAGGGCGCGCGGCTCATGCTTTCGACACCACCGGCAATCACGATATCGCAGTCGCCAGCGCGAATAGCGCGTGCCGCCATGCCGACCGCGTCCATTCCGGAGCCACAGAGGCGGTTGACGGTCGTTGCGGGAATGCTGACGGGCATGCCGGAAAGCAACACCGCCATCCGGCCGACATTGCGATTGTCTTCGCCGGCCTGATTGGCGCAGCCATAGATGAGGTCGTCGACCTTCGTCCAATCCATGCTCGGATTGCGAACCATCAGCGCGCTCAGGGGCACGGCAGCAAGATCATCGGCGCGAACCGAAGACAAGGCGCCGCCGTAACGACCGATAGGCGTGCGAACAGCGTCGCAGATATAGGCTTCCGACACGCAAGCTCCTCCCTGGCATCCATGGTCGCATCCTCTCCTCGAAGAATTGACCGACCGTTCGGTTACTTATTTATCACTCGACATGTCACAAATCAATGCAGAATTTCCTATTTTTTGTGACACATCCTCGCGTGAGCCATCAACATACCACGAAACAAGGGTTTTCCGTTTGAAATGCGTGCTACGCCGCGCCCGCAAGAAGCGACAAACGGCGCCTGGTGGCCTCGCTATCTACTGGCAGCGCGCCGTCAGCCGTCACGAAATGATGCGCCACATAGAGGTCCGCATCGGGCGAAAGACGAAGATAAAGACGCGCAAACAGCGCCCGCGCGTCATCGCCCGGCCAGCCCGCCGGGAGTGCCGTCTGCGGAAGTCGCGGATCGCGCAGCACGACAAGACGGAACTGGTGGACAAGCACCAGCCGTGTCACCAGGCTTTCCAAGGCCGTAAGCCGGGCTCCGCCTGAAAGAAGGCTCTCGATCCGACCGAAGCGGCCAAGAAAGCCGCGATAGGCATCGGCATGAAATTCGAGATCCCAATGGTCGGCAGCAAAGGCGCCAAGGTCGGCTTCTCCGCTCACCACCTCTGCCCGAAAGACGACAGCCGGCTGCTTGAGAGGCGGCATGGCGCGCGCACCGACGGCGAGCCTCGGGCCGAGCCGGGAATGACCCGCCCGCTCGAGAATCTGCATCGCCTCATCGGGCCTGTCGCCTGTCAGCTGCACGAAATGCCAGTCGGTGGGCTCGGGCGGACCGAACAGCAGCCGGGCGGCGGCGGCGAACTCCGCGCGGGCAGGCGCGGCCAGCCGATAGAAGCTACGGCGACCTTCACGCTCGCCGGACAACTGGCCTGCCGCAACAAGACGAGACACAGCCGTGCGCACGAGGGTTTCGCTGATGCCGACCTCGGCACAGATTTCAACAAGATTGCCGGTCCAGATCACGCCGCCGCGCGGCTCGACCACGTCGCCGTAAACGGTGACGATAAAGCCCGCCGCCTTCAGCGGGCTTTCATCAAGGATCGCTTGCAACTGCGTTGCAAACGATTTTCCGGTCTTGTCCTTCCCCAGCAAAAGGGACTCCACTCATGATCGTGCCATGGTTCATCGGACTGCATGGCCTCAAAATGCCGGCATCCGGGGCCTGGATTTAGCAATCTCGATCATGACGCATGACGAGAAGACTGCAACCTCCGCCGTTCCAATAGCACGAAGGTATCCGGATTGGGCCGCTTTGACCGGCCCAATCCGCCAATTCCATCAATCGACCGTCAGCTCAAGACGGTCTACGGCCACCTTCTCGACCTCGCTGCGCGTCAGGGGCTGCGGACGGCAGGTGAAACTCTCGTACAGCTTCAGCTGATCGTCGTAATGCGGCGACTTCTCGCCCGAGGGGCTGATGAAGCCGCTCTGGCCCGGTGGCGTGACCATGCAGACGGATGCGGTGTTGTCCTTGAAGGTGATGAGGTCGCTCTGCGTGCCGCGGTTCATCGACGTGCCGACCTCGGTGCCTTCGTCCTCGCCTGCCTGGGCGATGCCGAGATAGTTCTTGGTGGCAAAGACATGGCGCGGCAGGGTAGCGCGCCAGTTGGCGAGCTGGTCGGTACCATAATCTCTCGTCAACCCGGCAACAGCCTTGCTCAAAGCCGCAAGGATCACCTCGTCCTTGTCGGCGCCATTGAAGAAGTCATGGCGCTGCGCGATCCCAGCCTTGTCTCCGAGGAGCGCGTTGCGCAGCACCTGTGTCGGACGCGAGATCCGGTTCAGGGCGACGGTCGGGTCGATGCCCGGCTGATCGTCCATCAGCACGTCCTCGACCATGATCTTGACCCAGCGCTGGAAGAGCGCGACGGCCGGAGCCGTGGCACGGCCATCCTCGCCCCTTACCATGCGCCCGTCCCAATCGTTCAGCTCCCTCACCAGCGCCTGGCGCGGGTCGTCGGCGGCAAGCTTTGATGCCGCAGCGAGGAGGAACGGCAGCAATGCGCGCGCGTTGATGTCGAGGAACGCGATGTTCTTGTTGATGTCCCAGACATCCTTACGGCTCAGCTTGTCCTTGGCCTTGATCAGCGCGACGATCTCATCCACGCGGTCGGCAGCGCCCCAGGGCGTCGCCTCGAAATTGGCGACCTCGCCATGCGCCGAGCGGTTGTTCCAGTTCGCAATCCAGCCCTGTTCGGGGTTGTATGTCTTTGGCGCGTCGGCGAAGGCGCGAAAGCCCTGCCAGTCCATCGACCCATCGCCTTTGGCGGGAACGCGCTGGTCCTGCGCCGGGTTGCGGACCGGCAGGTAACCCGGCGAAACGTAGCCGATGTTTCCCTGCCTGTCGGCATAGTACCAGTTGATCGTGGTGGCGACGTTCTTTGCCTGCTTCAGCCAGTCCTCGTAGCTCTGAGCCTTGGTCGAGTTGACCCAGGCAAGCAGCGTATGGATCTCCTTGCCCTTCCAGGTCCGGTTGAAGGCATAGGCCGTATGGTTTTGCGGATCGATCTGGCTGACAACGCCGTAGTCGCTCTCATAGACCACGGTCGTGACGTCTGGCTGGCCCTTCACCTTGAAGGTCTCCGGACGGGCGTGCATGTCGTGCCATACGTCGTTCTTGCGATACTGCGCCGCATTGTCGGGATTGAGCTCGAGCTGGAAATAATCGTTGACGTCGAGCGGCCCGGCCGTGGCGCCCCATGCGATCTGGCCATTGGTCCCGAACAGCACGTTCGGCACGGCAAACGGCGTCGAGCCGGTGAGGTCGAAGCCGGCACCATGCAGGCCGATCGAATAGACATAGGACGGATTGAAGTTGCCGAATTGCGGCCCGTTCATCAGCATGGTCGAGCCATCGGTCGTTTTCTTCGGCCCGAGGATCCAAAGGTTCGAAGCGCGCGGTCGGGCCTCGTCGCCACCTGGAACAGGCCGGCCGATGAGGGCATCGAAACGCCCGCTGTCGCGAAGCGGCTTGTTTTCCGCCTTGATCTGGAACTGGCCACCCTTCGGCACGGTCGTCGGGGCAAGCGGGTCTTCCAGCCAGAACATCTGGTCGAAGAGTTCTGCCGCCTTTTGCCTGCCATGCTGCTTTTCGAGTGTCGCGAGCACCTTGGCGTTGTCGAGCTCGGTCGAGTAGTGCGAGAAGCGGCCGGCCATCGTCACGACATAGATCATCGCGACGTCGAAATCGCTCCAGGTCGTCGGCTCGATCCCGAAATCGGCGAATTGCTTCGGCAGCAGGCGGCCACGGTCGGCCAGAACTTCGGCGACGCGCCTGTTGTAGCCGGCGGCATAGCCGCGAAGAATGTCGCGCTCCTCCTTCGGCAGCGCTTCGATCTGCGCCCTGATATCGGCATGGTCGAAATCGGCCCGCGTCGCAATATCGTAACCGAGATGGTCCGCGCCAAGCACCGAAGAAACCGTGCCGAGAACGGAGTGTTTCGACATTTCCATCTGGAAGAGGCGGTCGGTCGCGACCGCATAACCGAAGCCGGCATAGAGCCCATAGGTGTCATCGGCATAGACATGGGGCACACCCCAATTGTCGCGGATGATCTCGACCTTGGACCCGGCATGAGCCGCACCGGGAGCAACTGGCGCAAGGGCAGCTGAAAATAGCAAAGCGGCAAGTGCCGGCCGGCGGGTTTGGAGCATTCTTTCCTCCTGACATGTTCTCGAAGCGCCCTCATCCTCCATGGGGCACCACGATAGATTACATTGACCGAACGGACGGTCAATTTATTTTTGCAAAGCGGAGACACCGCGCCTTCAGGAGTTTGTTGATTTCCGGTGCCGGGCCTTGCCTACATCCGACTCGATCACGGTCAGGGCGAGGTTCTCCATGACTCCGTCGAGCGCAAGGGCGATTGCGGATCCCATGTTCCCGCAGCCGATCAGTAGTACGGAGCAATGTTTCAAGTAAGGTGGCACGATCTTTCGACTCCAGTGTTTGTGAAGCTCCGCGCCACCTCGGTTGCGCGGAGGTGGCGCACGAGAGCCGGCGCGATTGCTAATCCGGACGCTGCTTCTCGCCCCAATGGCCGATCAATTGATATTCGGCTGGGCGGTTGCGGCGCATCCAGAGGGCGCGGCTGATACCGACCGCCAGGACGACGAGATTGATGCTCGGAAGGATCCAGTTGATCGCTCCCTCCCGTCCGGTGAACATCGGTATGTTGCTGAGCACATAGAATACGACCACGGCGAGCGAGATGACCGAAATCGCAGGAGCGACTTTGCCTTCCCACAACGAAACGCCCCGGCTGTCGCGCCAGAAGAACGCGAGAATAGACAACGCTGTCAGCAGTTCCATTGCCGGAATACTGACTGCGACCGGCACGCTTCCGACGACGAAGAGGTCGAGGTATGGATCAAGCCCTTGCCGGGCGCAGAACAACAGCACGATGGCACTGAAGGCAGTATGGCTCAGGCTTGCGACCCAGGCCGAGCCACTTGCCTTCGACTTCCGCGCAAATACGGGGTTGATGGCGCGGTCGCGCCCGAGCGCATAAAGATAGCGCGCGGTGGCGTTGTGGAAGGCAAGAATGGACGCAAACCAACTCCCGACGACAAGCAGCGTAATGACCTCGGCAAAACCGGCCCCGACATACTGGCTCGCGGCCATGGTGAACATCTCGGTCGGCTTCTCGTTTGCAACAGCGACAGCCGTGCTGCCGAAGCCTTGCACGATGGCCCAGGTAACGATCGCCTGAAACAAGGCGATCAGGCCGATGGAGGCGAAGGTCGCCTTGCGCACCGTCGCCACGGGATCGCGCACATCCTCTCGAAAAAGCGCGGTGGCCTCGAAGCCGGCAAAGGCAGCAAAGACGACCAGCAGGACAACGCCAATCTCTCCGCCGGCTATGGTGTCCGGCCGAAACGGCTGGAGCGATAGTCCCTCGGCACCTCCCGCGGCGACGATGCCGGTTGAAAGCACGAGCAAGACCGCGACTTCGACCAGCATGATGATGCCGAGAACACGGATGTTCAGTTCGACATTCAGGACGCCAAGGATACCCATCGCCGCCAATGCCCCAAACGCCCATGGCTCCCAGGAAGTTTGCACACCCGTCATCGAGGCCATCGCCTGGCTTGCAAACACGGCGAAGGGGCCGATCGCTCCCGTCGCCGCAATCGCATAGGCAAGGACGGCGACGAAGGCGGTACCAAGGCCGAGCGGGCGACCGAGGCCAGCGGCAATATAGGAAAAAAGCGCACCTGCGTTGGGCACGAAGCGCGTCATCGCGGTGTAGCCGACCGCGAAGATCGCGAGGAATGCGCCGACCACCAGGAACATGCCCGCGGTTCCGATGCCGCCCCGCCCGATCGCCAGCGGCGTTGAGCCGACTGCAAAGCCGAGAGGGGCGGCCGCCGCCACGACAAAGAACACCACGTCTTTCGCACCGAGCCGCCCTCCCCTGGCGCCTGTCGGCGCATCGGCCAAGCCTTGCGCCCCTGGCCCGGGTTCATCCGACGAATATATATTGGTCATCACATTCCCCTTTTTGTTGCTATTTGGAGCTTGCCTTGCGCGTTTTCGTCAGGCCGCCCTGCCGAAGCCGCCTCCGCCGCCGGTCATGATCGACAGCCGATCGCCCACAGCGAGCGAGATTCCGTTGGCTTTCAGAAGATCGTCCCGGTTGAAGCTGCCTGAGATTTCCACACGCGGCGGCAGGCCGGGCTCGCCGCCCATCAGCCCCCAGGCAGGCGTTACCGACCGATCCAGCCAGAGATAGATCTGGGTCGGCGCGTCGAAACGGTAGCGCCGCACGATACCGCAACCGCCGCGATGCTGACCGGCCCCACCGGAACCGTCGCGAATGGCATATTCGGTGACGGTCACCGGATAGCGCGCTTCCAACGCCTCTACCGGTGTGTTCCGGAAGCTGCCGTTGAGCACATTGATGACGCCATCGGCACCGTCGGCCTTGGCCGATGCCCCCCATCCGCCGGCATGCGCCTCAACGCACATGTAAGACTGGTTCGGATCCCGTGGGTCCTGACCGGCGAAGTAGGTGATCATCGAGTCACCGAACTGCGCAGCGGTGACGCGATCGGGCAAGACGGCGGAAAACGCGCTGATGAAGAGGTCGATCAAGAGACCGAACGACGAGTAGTACCAGGCACAGGCCGACGGCTCGAGCGCGTCATGCAGCGATCCCGGCCGGGTGATGATCTCGATGTTGCGGAAACAACCGCCATCAAACGAGCGCTCCGGCGCCAGGAGCATCTTGTAGGCGACCCTGAGTGCGGCAACCGTCTGGGCGCGACCGCAGTTGATCGGTCCTCGCGTGGCGTCGGGACTTTCGCTGAGGTCGACGACCAGCCGCTCACCCTTGACATGGACCTTGATTGCGATCGGAACCGGCTGGCCTATCACGATGCCATCATTGTCCAGATAACCCTTGCCTTCGTAGGTTCCGTCAGGAATTGCCGCGACCGATTGGCGATCGGCCATCTCGCTTTGACGGAAGATCTCGTCGCGGCAGGCCTCGACGGTGGCAAGGCCGAAGCGATTGATGATCTCCAGCATGCGCCGCTGACCCGTGCGGCAGGCGGCGATCATCGCGTTGATGTCACCAACGATCAGATCCTTGCTGCGGCTGTTCCGGCGAATGATGTCGATGATGTCTTCGACCGGGCCATACTTGTTGCCGATCTTCACCGGCCCGAAGCGTGTCCCTTCCTGATAGACCTCGGTGGTCTCGGTTCCGCCGCCAGGATCACGCCCACCGACATCGGTGACGTCGGCACGTGCCGCAACATAGCCAACCAACTCGCCTTCGAGAAACAGCGGCGCGAACATCGTCACGTCGGTAAGATGCGTTCCCTGAATATAGGGGTCGTTGAAGAAGACGATATCGCCTTCCTGAAGCCAGGCTTTCCCGCCACGCAGCCGTACTGCTTCCTTGACCGCCTGATCGAGACTGCCGAGGAAGAGAGGCAGGCCGCTCGACTGGCCAAGAACGTCGGCATTGCGGTCGAGCAGCGCGACGGCGGCATCGCCATTTTCATAGATCAGCGGCTGAAAGGCAGATCGCAGCAAGGTCGCCAGCATGTCGTCTGCCGCGGACAGGAACAGGTTTCGAACGATCTCGGTTGTAACGACGTCGACGGTCATGAGTTGATCTTCCTGAGGATAAGAGTACCGAACTGTTGTTGACGCGCGGCCCATCCGGGCGGCACCAGCGTGGTCGAACCATCTTCCAAAATGATCGCTGGGCCGGTGATGACGTCCTGACGCTCGAGGGCTTCGCGATGGACGATGCGCGCCTCATGGCGCTTGCCGTCGATCGTCACGGTCCGCTTCGTTTCGCCTCGCCCTTCAGCCGGCGTTTGACGGTCGATGAAATCGGCACCGATCCTCCCGGTCGCGGCAAGCCGCATCTGGACGAGTTCGACCGGGGCACCCGGCATCGCGTGCCCGAAGCGCTGACGATAGGTGTCGTGGAACGCCTGCAGCAGACTTTCCGGATCGACCATCTCTACGGAGACCGGATGGGCCTGGCCGGCATAGCGCATCTCCACTGTCGCGATGTAGCTGGATGCCGCTTCCTCGACACGTTCCTCCTTCAGAAGGCGGGCGCCCTGCTCACGAAGCAGATCATGTGTCCGCTGCAACAGCGAACTGGCATTCGGGTCATGGGCGAGACCGCTGAGCGGCGCCGAGACGTCATGGCGAATATCGGCATGCAGCATGCCCCAGGCGGACAGGACGCCCGTGCCGAAGGGAACAATGACCTCGGAGATGCCGAGTTCGTCAGCCAGGGCCGCGCCGTGCAACGGACCTGCCCCACCAAAGGCAAGGAGCGAGAAGTCGCGGGGATCGATGCCGCGGCGCATCGTCAATGTGCGGATGGCATTGGCCATCATCGCGTTTGCTACCGCGAGCACACCGGCCGCGGCCGCGTCAACGTCGATACCGAGGTCGTGGGCAAGCGACCCCATCGCCTCCCGGGCGGCGTGAACATCAAGGTTCATACGACCGCCAAGGAACCAGTCTGGATCAATCCGCCCCAAGAGAAGCTGCGCATCCGTAACGGTCGGCTGCGTTCCGCCGAGCCCGTAGCAGGCTGGACCCGGATTGGCGCCGGCGCTCAACGGCCCGACGCGCAATCCGCCAGCCTCCGCCCGTGCGATCGATCCGCCGCCAGCACCGATCGTGTGCAATTCCACCACCGGCATCTTCATCACGTTGTCGGCGATATCGCCTTCCGCAGACAGGGTCATTCGCCCGCCGATCACCAGGCTCACGTCCGACGAGGTGCCGCCCATATCGATCGCGATGATGTTCGGCCGGTTCAACGACTTCGAAATGGTCTCGGCGGCAACCACTCCGCCGGCCGGACCCGACAGGATCGTCTGAATGGGCTGACGCGCAACGAGTTCGGCCGAACAAATGCCGCCGCTCGAACGCATCACGTGCAGGGGTGCTACACATTCCCGCGCGCCAAGTTCGCTTACAAGTGCGGCAAGATAGGTTTCGACCGTGCGGGCAACATAACCCGTTGCGACTGTCGTCGACGTCCTCTCGAACTCTCCTTGCTCCGGCGCGATTTCGTGCGAAAGCACCACGGAGACCTGCGGTAGCCGCTTCTGCAGCAGGGCCCTGAATTCCAGCTCATGCGCAGGGTTCTTGTGGGCGTGTAAAAAGCATACGGCGACGCTGCGCACGCCTTCGGCGCTCAGCCACCCCGCAAACTTGTCGACGTCCGCCACGTCAAGTCGTGCCTCGACGTTGCCATCATGACGAATGCGCTCGCGAACCGTATAAATGTCCTGCGGGGCAACAAGCGGATCGGGCTTTTTGGGCTTGAGGCTCCAGATGTCCTTGTTGCCTGCTCGCCCGAGCGACAGCACATCGTGAAATCCTTCAGTGGTCACGAGCGCGATCCGCTCGCCGGTACGGGACAGAATGGCGTTCAGTCCCGCCGTGGTGCCATGGACGAGAAAATCGATATCCCTGGCAATGCCAAGTTCATCCAAGCCTCGCAGCATGCCCTTTGCAGGCTCACGGGGTGTGCTCAGCACCTTGTATGTTCGAGTGCTGTTCGCGTGGGTATCCATGATGACGATATCAGTGAACGTTCCTCCGATATCGACCCCGACACGCAAATGGGGCGAACTCATTTCTTCCTCCAATTCTATCATGTATTCAGTGGATTACGCGTTCGAGCGCAGCCGCCGGCTAGCGGGATACGGATGTGTTCTGGTGCGTGGCGAGGCGTGCAACCTCGTAGAGCCTCGCAGGCCCCACCACGCCACCCTCTTCGGCAAGCAACGGCAGCATCTGCACGCCATCCTCGTGTCGCCCGGCAGAGCAAAGCCAAGTCCGGTAGCTCTCGACCGACGCCCAGAGCGCCGTCACAAGGACTTCTTCGCCATCAGGCAAAAGGTTCTGAATCTCGACGCCGAGGCACCCCGGAGATGCCAGGGCCCGCTCCGGGATCTTTCGGGCCTCGAAGAACCGGACCAACTCCTGGCTCTGCCCCGCTTTTGGCTTCAAACTCAGCACACTTCTAATCATGAGCTTCTCGCTGTCAGTTTGGGTTGGCGCTGGCGCAAACCCGTTGAGCCTGTTCGGATCACTTTCTTGAGCCAACGAAGGGTCGTCTTCCGTCGGCGGACACCGGCGGAAAGTGCGACTGCGCTGGATCTGAATGTCGTCGTTGCGCGCTCTTACTCAGTGAGCGCCCGGTGCTTGCCGGCGATTAGGCGTTGGTTTCCGCCACGTCTCCGAAGTACTCCATCGTGCACGTGTGGAGCATCACCGCGATGCGGTCTGTATGGTTCCAGGTCGTGTGCGTTCGGGTCGATGCGAAGTGCAGGGAATCGCCCTGCTCCAGCACATAAACCGTACCCTCCACCTCGACGGTCAGCGCGCCCTCGACCATGAAGATGAACTCCTCTCCCTCGTGGTGCATCGGCTCGGTGCGGCGCCCCGGCGGCTCGGTAATGAGGGCGCTGCTCAAGACACTTCCGGGAAACTTGGTGGAGAGGCGCTCGTAGGTCGCGGAGTTCGGGCCGATCGCGTATGGGACCCGCTTGTTGTGGCGGGTTTCGGCACTGTCCCCGGCCGGCTGATCCAAAAACAGATTGATGGAACTGTCGAGCGCACGCGACAACGCGACCAGTGAAGTGAGCGACGGCATCGTCTGGCCGCGCTCGATCTGGGAAATGAAGCTAAAGGAGAGTCCCGACTTCTCGGCAACCTCCTTCAGGGTAAGCTTCAGCTCCTTTCGCCGACGGCGCAACCGTTCCGTTAGCGGCGTAGCGCCGGAGCCGATCGTCTGGTCCACAGTAAATCCCTCCCAGAATTGTGCTGTGGCTACAATTTCATGCAAACCGGCGCCGCCGTCAAGAGAAATTGTGATGTGGGTACAATTTTGTTGCCGTTGGCAATCCAAGCAACGTTCACTGAAGAAAACCGCCGGATCACGGAGCCCTTGAACCGTTCGATCGCCTTCGAAAGGCGCATTTTCCGTCGGATCGAAATTTCCTTCGGGCTGACCTGACGATGTTTCATCGGCTGCCGTGTGAACACCTCAAGCGCGTCGTCGGAGAATTGCTGGCCGCGTCCAACAAGCGCGTCGGGCGACGAGCAACTCACAGGGCGACGCTGACGCGCTCACTCAAGAAGGACGCGAAAGGCAAGTCGAAATCGATAGTTGAAGCCGAACACGCTCGGTCAGGCGGGATGGGAAGAGTTTGGCAAGGATCTGCGACTGGCGCTTTTGCTATCGCCAGCGCGAAGGCTGCGCCTTGGAGATCATCGACGAGGCTGGCTTCATGGCTTGTTAACCATGAATTGTGAAGATGTGCCCATCCGGTTGGCATGATGCCGACCGTTCCTATGGGGAAAATGGTGCATGCGTAAGCCGCAAGATCAGAAGCTATCCTCTGGCGCCCCCATCGAGCAGACCGGCTATATCGTCTCCCGCCGCACCGTGCTTTCCGGCCTCGGTATGATGACCCTGCTTGGCGCTTCCGGCTGCTCGCAGGCGCTCGAACTCCCGTCGCGGGGACCGATCGAGCCGTCTGGTGGTATGCCGCCTGCCGGCGTTGACCACATGCCGACCGGGTCCATCCGCCCGATCCCACCGATCAGCGTCGACAGCAACATCACCGACAATGGCACGATGTATGCTTCGATGATCGACAATGGTTTCGTGATCCCGGCAATCCCGTACCAGAAGGTCAGGCCGGAATTCCGGCGTCAGATCGTTATCGATCCGACCGGCGAGGCGCCGGGCACGATCGTGGTAAGGCTCAACGAGCGGCATCTCTATTGGGTGCAGGAAGGCGGCGAAGCGATCCGCTACGGCGTCGGCATCGGCAAGGCCGGCTTCGAATGGAACGGCCGCGCCGAGATCCAGTACACGAAGCAGTGGCCGACCTGGACGCCGCCCAAAGAGATGATCGCGCGCAAGCCGGAACTGGTGAAATGGTCGGGCGGCCAGCCGGGAGGGCTCGACAACCCGCTCGGCGCCCGCGCGCACTACATCTTTAAGGACGGCCACGACACTGGCTATCGCGTGCACGGCTCACCGGAATGGTGGACCATTGGCACTCAAGCATCTTCCGGCTGCGTGCGCATGATCAATCAGGACGTCATCGATCTCTACAACCGGGTCAAGGCGTCGCCGACCAAAGTCCCGATTGTGGTGGCGTGAAGCCTTCCGCGCCCAGTGCGCAGTAATCGCAGGACCATCTGCCATCCGCCCACCCCGACCAGCGACTAAGCGATATCGATGATGTCGTGGCGGGCAGCCGGCGGCCCGGCGTTTGCTAGGCATTCGGGAAGATGCCGATTGGCTTCAGCCTTGTGTCAGGCGACCGCCTGCGCGCCGGTGATTTCGACCAGCGATCCGCACATGAAGGCTGCCTCATCGGACGCCAGGAAGGCGACCAAAGCGGCGACTTCCTCCGGCTTGCCGATGCGGCCAAAAGGTACGAGCTTGTCGAGATCAGCGATCGTTCTTCCCGAGCGCTTTACGCCGGCTTCCAGCATGGGCGTGTGAATTTCGCCCGGGCAGACGGCGTTGACGCGGATCTTGTTCGGCGCGTAGTCGCGGGCAAGGTTCTGGGTGAAACTCGCGACAGCTGCCTTCGTCACGTTATAGGCAATGTGGTTGGGCGCCGGATAAAGCCCCCATTGGGACGCCGTGTTGACGATGGCGCCGCCGCCCGCCTCGATCATATGAGGCAGTGCTGCCTGGCACAGATGGAACATGGCATCGACATTGACCGCAAAGCTCAGCCGCCAATCCTCCGGCGCCAGCGCGAGAAGATTGCCGCGGCGGTTGAGACCGGCATTGTTGCAGAGCACATCGACGCGCCCTTCGGTCGAGATGACATTTTCGATGATGGCGCGGCAGCCGTCAGCGACGGAGATATCGCTTTCGAGCGCTCGCGCGTTGCCGCCCTTGCCGACGATCTCCGCGACAGCGGCCTCGGCGCCCTCCCCGTCCATATCGGTGACGACGACCCTGGCGCCCTCGGCCGCAAAACGGGCGCTGATGGCCGCGCCGATGCCGCCTGCGGCACCGGTGACGACTACGATCTTGTCCTTGAAACGCATGGAATTTACCTCAAATAGCTGCCGCCGTTCACGTCGAGCACAGCGCCATTGAGGGAGGCCTGCGACGGACGGAAGGCAAATGCAGTGATCTCGCCGATCTCTTCAGGCGCAGCCATCCTGGCGATGGGGATGCCGGCCAATGCCGCAGCCTCGCCGTGCTCGGCGATATAGACTTCGGCCATTTCAGTGCGCACCCATCCGGGCGCCAGTGCCACCGCCGTCACGCCCTCATGGCCGTGGCTTAGCGCGATGGACTTGGTGAGGTTGATCAGCGCCGCCTTCGAGGCGCCGTAAGCCATGGCGCTGGAGGTGTAGCCGCGCTGTCCGGCGCGGCTTGCCATGTTGACGATCCGCCCACCGCCATGGGCGCGGAAATGCAGTATGGCGAGTTTGGACAGATCGACCGCCGAGAGGAAATTGACCCGCATTTCTCGCGCCCAGGCCCGCTGCCACTCATCCATGGGCGCATCGACCGCAACCTCCGAGCGGATGCCGGCATTGTTGACCAGACCAGTAAGCCTGCCGGCAACGGAGACGGCCTGATCCCACAGGGCTTGAGGGCCGGCCGGATCCGCCAGATCAGCCGGCACGCACGAGCCTCTGCCGTCGAGCGCGTTCACAAGCGCCTCGGCAGCATCGCGATTACGGCCGTAATGGACGACGACATTTGCTCCGTCAGCCACCAACGCACGGCAGATCGCCTGCCCGATGGCACCGGTCGCACCCGTTACAAGAATGGTTTGTCCAGAAAGTTTCATAGTTCCCCCACCTGCGGTCCCCAAGTGTCCGACATGGCAAACCCTTGAGCGAATGGGTCATGCGGATCCAGCCGCAACTGCTGGCGGCCGAAGACGTAGCCCTGACCCGTGATACGCGGCAGAACCGCCGGCCGGTCGCCGACCGTGGTCTCGCCCAGGATCTCGGCGGTGAACGTGCCACCGATGATGCTGTGCGAAGCACGCTTGTCGCCGATCCGCGCCTCGCCCCGCGCATGGAGGACGGCAAGGTTGGCGGAGGATCCGGTGCCGCAAGGCGAACGATCGACACGACCCGGCTTCAGCGTTGTGCACGTCACCACGGAGCCGTCGTGCTGATACTGCCGGAACATCACGTAGGCAATCTCGTTAAGGCCGGGGATTTCAGGATGGCTCACGGCGACCTGATCGGTAAGCAGCGACTTGATCTCGGTCCCCGCCTCGGCAAGTGCGCGGGCAGCCCCCGGCACGATGCGAAGCCCGACCTGATCCACATCGATCTGCGCATAGAAGACGCCGCCAAAGGCGACGTCGCCCTTGATCCGCCCCCATCTCGGCGTGTCGATGGCGACATCGAGTTGCTGAACGAATGCTGGTACATTGTCGAGGCTGACCGAAAGGCACCGGCCGTTTTCGCACCGCGCCCGCGCGACGATCAGCCCGGCGGCCGTGTCGAGCCGCACGATGGTTTCCGGTTCGATCATTTCCACCCGGCCGCTTTCCAAGAGCGCGGTCACCACGCAGATGCAGTTGGACCCCGACATCGGATGGGCGCGGTCCGGCTGTAAGACGATGAAGGCAGCATCCGCGTCCGGCCGGGTCGGATCGAGCAGCAGGTTTGTCGTATGGACAACTTGTGCCCGCGGTTCGCGCGTCAGGAACAGGCGCAATGACGGGTCGACGTTGTTCAGATGGTTCATCTTTTCAAGAATGGTGACGCCCGGAATCTCGGGCGCACCACCGATCAGGACATTGCCGCTTTCCCCCTGGCAATGGACAAGCAGGATATCGAGGGCCTTGTCGAAGGTCATTTCAGGTACCACCCCCAGGGCTCGTCGCTGACGAGGCGGGTGATCTGTTTGGTCTCGAGATAGTTGTCGAGGCCCCAGCGGCCAAGCTCGCGCCCGATGCCCGATTGCTTGTAGCCACCCCACGGCGCCTCGGTGAAGGTCGGCTGCGAGCAATTGATCCAGACGATGCCCGCCTGGAAGGCCGCGGCCACACGCTCGCAGCGTTCGTCATCGGCCGACATGACTGCTGCCGCAAGGCCGAAGCGCGAGTCGTTTGCGAGGCGGATTGCTTCCTCCTCGGTCACGAACGGACGGACACAGACGACGGGACCGAAGATCTCCTCGACCCAGGCATCGCTTTCTAGCGTCATGTCGGTGAGGATCGTCGGCGCGACCCAGAAGCCCTTGCCGAAGCCGTCGTATCGGCCACCGCAGGCAACTTTTGCGCCCTGTTCGACGGCGCGCTCGATGTGGCCTAGGACATCCTCGTACTGTCCCTTGTTGACGAGCGGCCCGAGCAGCGTTCCCTCGTCGAGGCCGTTGCCGATCTTGATTTTTCTGGCTTCCTCGACCAGCCGCTCCAGGAGCTTCGGGTAGAGGGGTGCCTCCACCAGAACCCGGGAGGTCGCCGAACACACCTGCCCCTGGTTCCAGAAGATCCCGAACATGATCCATTCGACGGCTTTCTCGATATCGCTGTCAGCAAAGACAACGAAGGGAGACTTGCCGCCGAGTTCGAGGCTGATGCGTTTGATGTCCTTGGCACCGGCGGCCATGATGCGGGAGCCGACCGGGCCCGATCCGGTGAAAGCCACCTTGTCCACCTGCGGATGCTCGACCAGCGCCTGGCCGACGACCGACCCCTTGCCGGAGAGGATGTTCAGCACCCCTTTGGGAAGACCTGCAGCTTGCGCGATCGCGCCGAGTTCCAGCGCCGTCAGCGAAGTGGTTTCAGCGGGTTTCAGGATCATGGTGCAGCCGGCCGCAAGCGCCGGCGCCACCTTCCACGAGGCCATGAGAAGCGGGTAGTTCCAGGGAACGATGGCGACCGCGACGCCGAGCGGCTCGCGCACGGCCTTGGAGACGAAGCGCTGATCCGCAAGCTTCACCTCTTCGACCTCGCCATCCAGTTCCTCGGCGAGGTCAGCGTAGAACTCGAAGCAGCCGGCGGCGTCCGCCAGGTCCCACTCCGACTCAGGCAACGGCTTCCCGTTGTCGCGGGTTTCCAGACGCGCCAGCTCCGGCAGGCGATCACGGATGCCCCGCGCCATCGCGCGCAGATATCTTGCCCGCTCCTTGCCCGAAAGGCGCGGCCAAGGCCCGTTGTCGAAGGCTTCGCGGGCCGCCCGCACGGCCGCTTCAGCCTCTGCAGCGCCGGCGGCGGCGATATGGTGAAAGACCTCTTCGGTCGCTGGATCGATGACGGGAAGCATGCTTCCGTCGGCTGGTGCGATCCATTGTCCGTCGATGAAAAGCTTGTTCTGCATGGTGTCCTCACTGGATGCGTTTGTGCGGGCCGCGCGTCAGAAACGGTCGACACGATAGGGGCGCATGTCGATGGGCGGCGTGCGGCCGGCGATGAGGTCGCCCGTCAGGCGTGCGGTCGTTGCCGCGTAGGTGACCCCCAGATGACCGTGGCCGGTGGCGTAAAAGACGCCGGGTGTTTTGGCCGAGGCCGACATGACAGGCACGGTGTCCGGAAACGCCGGACGATGGCCCATCCACTCGGTAAAATTCTCGCAGCGCAGGTTCGGCAATGCCGTTTGCGCCCGCCGCACGGTGATCTTCGAGCGGCGATAGTCGGGTGCGGCATCAAGGCCTGCCATCTCGACCGTGCCGCCGACACGGATACCGCCTGCCGTCGGCGTCACCATGAAGGCGCGGGCTGGCCAGATGATCGAGTGGCGCATGGAAACGCCGGGGGCCATGATCTGGGTGTGATAGCCACGCTCGGTTTCGAGCGGCATTGGTTCGCCCAGCATTTTCGACAGCAGTCCGCTATGGGCGCCAGCGCAAATCACGACCTCATCGGCGGCGATCGGGTCTCCGCCGATGAGCCGGACGGCCGTGATGCGGTCTGACCGTTCGAAACCGGCGACGGCGCCGCGACGGAATTCGCCACCGAGCGTGGTGAACCTTTGCTCAAGGCTCGTGACCAGGCGGAACGGGTCGCGCAGGCTCCGGTTCTGCGGAAAGAGTACGGCGATGCCGATCCCGTCCGACAGCTCCGGCTCCAATTCCCGTGCCTCGGCACCTGTCAGACGCCGATGCGGAAAGTCGAAACGTTCGAGGATTTCGATATGTTCGCGGTCGGCGCGGAACTCCGCTTCGTTGCTGTAGAGCGACAGGCAGCCCTCTTCCGTCAATTCGCCTCCCAGCCCGGTCTCACGCAAGAGAGGCAGGAGATCGTCGTAGACGCGCCTGCAGAGAGCTGCACCATCGGCTTCCAACTGCCGAAGCTTGGCCGGTCGCGAGGCGGCGACAAAGCGCGCGAACCAGGGCAGCAATCTGGGCATGTAGCCCGGGCGGACACGCACAGGGCCCTCCGGATCGAGCATCCACCCGGGGATCTGCTTCCAGATCGACGGGCGCGATGCCGGCATGAACTCCGTCACGGCGATCGACGCCATGTTGCCATAGGATGCGCCGCGCCCGACCTCGCCCTTGTCGAGCAAGATCACCCGCCGCCCCCGCTTTTGCAGTTCGTAGGCGATGGTTGTACCGATGATGCCTGCGCCGACAACGACGGTGGTCATGCTAGCCTTGCTCCTGCTCGTTTTCCTTGGATGGCGGCTGGACGTCCGCCCGACCGCACTCGCTCACCAATTGAGGATCGGCTCCATGGCGGCCCGGAATTCAGCCTTCTCCTCGTCGGTCAGCGCCCCGAGCGGTGCGCGGCATTCGCCGACCGGGGTGCCCTGCACTTCGCAACCGTATTTGAGCTTCTGCACAAACTTGCCGGATTCCAGGATGTTCATCGCCTTGTAGAGCGTCGCCATCTGCTTTTTGGCCTTGGCGAGATCACCGGATTTGAAGGTCCGGTCGAGGTCGCAGACGGCCTTGGCCATGCAGTTGGCCGGACCACAAATCCAGCTCTCGGCGCCCCAGATCATGAAATCGAGCGCGATGTCGTCCGACCCGGAAACCAGCTGGATGCGTCCCTCGTACCGGGTCGCAATGCCGATGGCGCGCTGAAGCGAGCCGGAGCTTTCCTTGATGCCGATGATACGCGGGTCGTCGGCGAGCGCGTCGAGAACCTCCCAGCCAAGCTCCACGCCGTCCTTGTCCGGATAGCTGTAGAGCACGATATTCATGTCGGTCGCCTCAAGGACGGCCTTGAAGTGCGCCACCAGCTCGGCTTGGGTGGGCTTCGTATAGAAGGGCGTTGCGAGAAGCACGGCGTCGTAGCCCATCGCCTTGGCGCGAAGCGTGTTGGCAATGACGCCGGCAGTCGATGGCGCATTGGTGCCGGCGATCAGGATTTCGCCGGGCTTGGCGAATTCCTTGACGAACTTCAGCACCTCATCGCGCTCTTCATCGGACATGAAGCTGTATTCGCCCGAGGAGCCGCAGGGTACCCAACCCGTGACGCCCGCCGCCCGCAGATTGCTGAGGTGCTTTGCGAACGCCCCAAAGTCGATCTTGCCTTGGCGATCGAAGGGGGTGACGAGGGCGGGCATGACGCCTGAAAGTTTCATGGGAGTGTCTCCGTTCGTGGGATTGAAGCGTGGCATCAGACGGCCAGCCGTTTGAGGATGCGTCGCTCGATGATCGTGACGGCGCGCGTCAACGGAAAGGCGATGGCGAAATAGATGAGGGCGACGATCGTCAGTACTTCGATCGGCCGGGCGGTGTTGTTGGAGATGTTCTGGCCGACAAACATGAGATCGGCCATGCCGACCGCCGAAACGAGCGCGCTTTCCTTGAAAAGACTGACGCAGTTCGACAGGAGCGTCGGCACGGCGCGCAGCACCGCCTGCGGAAGGATGACGCTGGTGGTGCGCGCAAAGGAGGAAAGCCCGAGCGCCACGCAGGCATCGAGCTGCTCGCGACCCACGGATTTGAGCGAAGCCCGGAACGTCTCGCTGCTGATTGCACCCATATAAAGCGTCAGCGCAATCACGCCGGACGTCATGTTGGACAACTCGACGCCGAGGATCAGCGGCAGACAGAAGAAGATCCAGAAGAGTTGCACGAGCACCGGCGTGCCGCGGAAAAACTCGACATAGACGCTTGAGACGCCGCGCAGGATGGCACTCTTCGATGTTCTTGCAAGTGCGAGGACGAAGCCAAGAGCACAGCCGAGCACGATGCAGATCAGGGTCAGCTTGAGCGTCATCCAGAGGCCGACAAGAAGAGCCTCCTGGAACTTGAAGACGACGGCAAAGTTGAAGGTCATCGTTGTCTCCTCAGCTTGCCAGGGCTTCGCGGCGCCGTTCCAGGTAGCCAACGATCTGGGAGACCGGGAACGACACGGCGAAATAGAAGAGTGCGACGATGGTGAAGGTCTCGATCGGACGGTAGGTCTGCGTGGCCAAGGTCTTGCCCTGATACATCAGGTCCTGGACGGCAACGATTGCGACCAGTGCACTTTGTTGGAAGATGCTGATCCCGTTGGTCAGGAGAACCGGTATCGAATTGCGGACCGCCGTCGGAAGCACGATGTAGAGCACCCGCTGGAACGGAGTGAGGCCGAGTGCCACGCCGGCGTCGAGCTGCTCCCTTGGCACCGCCTGGATTGCCGCACGATAGGCCTCAGCGTTGAATGCCGCGAGATTGAGCCCAAGCGCCATGATGCCCATCGTCACCGATCCGAGGAACACGTTGAAGAGCATGGGTACACAGTAGAAGAACCACACGATCTGGATGATCGCCGGCGTGCAGCGGAAGAACTCGATGAAAAGCGTGACCGGTAGCCGGACCAGCGGCGAGCGGCTCATCACGAGCAATGCCAGCGCGAAGCCGAAGGTCAGTCCGATGGCATTGGCGGCGATCGTCAACTCGATGGTGACGAAGAGGCCATCCCACAGCGGTCCGAAATTTCGAAAGACGGACGCGAAGTCGAAACTGTAGTTCATCGTTCGTCCCTTTAGTGCTTGATGTGGAAGACCCGCTCGATGAATTCGCGTGTCCGCTCTTCCTTCGGCGAGCCGAGCACCTGTTCTGGAGGTCCGTCCTCGACAACCACGCCGCCGGCGCAAAAGATGACGCGCGATGCGATGTTCTTGGCGAACCACATGTCGTGGGTCACGATCACCATCGGCATCTGCTGGTTGGCCAGTTGCAGGATCACTTGCTCGACTTCGGCGACGAGCTCGGGATCAAGCGCGGATGTGACCTCGTCGAACAGCATGAGCTTCGGATCAAGCATGAGGGCGCGGGCAATGGCGACACGCTGCTTCTGGCCGCCGGACAGCTGAGCCGGGTAGAAACTGGCCTTCTGCGCAAGACCGAAACGCGTCAGCAGGGCCATCGCTCTTGCCTCGGCCTCGGCCTTCTTCTCTCCCCTCACCTTCATCGGCGCGAGGATCAGGTTGCCGATCACGTCGAGATGCGGAAACAGGGTGTAGTGCTGGAACACCATGCCGATCGAGCGGCGGACCTTGGCGTCGATGGCCGTCTTGCCGTTGCCATTGGCGGAAATGTAGGGCTTGCCGCCGAAGACGATGGAGCCGCTGTCGATCTGTTCGAGCCCCATCAGCACGCGCAGGAGCGTGGATTTGCCACCGCCGGACGGACCGATGACGACGACGCGGTCGCCCGCTTTCATCTCGATGTCCAAGCCCTGCAGCACCTTTACGACGCCGCCGTAGCTCTTGTGCAGTCCTTCGATCTTAACCAGCGCAGCGCTATCCGACATCGTGCAAACTCTCCACCTCAGGGACCTGGAAGAGGAGCCGCCATCGGCGGCTCCTTGGGGCTCGGTGACCGGGCTCAGTTTCCGGTCTTGAGGACGTCATCCACGGCCTTCTTAATCAGGGCATCCACGTGGCCAGTCGCGACCCGCTCCTCGAGGAAGATGTTGACCACTTCGACATCCGACGCGGAGAGCTGATGCGGCAAGCCGAAGGCGACGCCTTGTTTGGCGAGCGCCGGCGCCGGGTTGAGCGCAACCGCCCAATCCGGGTTCGACTGGGTGAAAAGCTGGTTGGTATCGGATGCATCGACCAGGATGTCGGCACGTCGAGAAACCACCGCCAGGCGCGTTTCGTCGTTGGTCGGCAGGCGCAGGATCGTGGCCGTCTTGACGGCTGCGGAGATCGCCTTGTCCTGGGCGGTGCCGGACATGACCGCAAGCGTGACGTCCGCCTTGTCGATGTCGGCAACGGAAGCTGCACTCGCTGGGATCTTCGGGTTGTCCTTGTTGTAGGCGAGCGAGATCTGGTACTCCATCGCCGGGACCGAGAACTGGACAGCCATGGCACGGGCCGGCGTGCGGTTCAGCGCCAGCGAAACATCCCATTTGCCGGCCTGAAGGCCCGCAACGATGTTGTCCCAAGTCGTGTCGACAAATTCGGGCTTCACCTGCAGCACTTCGGCGAATTCGCGGCAAAGGTCGGCAAAGAAGCCGGAGTATTCACCGCTTGCCGGATCGCGCATCACATAGGGCGGCGCAACAGCGGCGCCGCAGCGCAGCGTGCCGCTCTTCTGGACACCCTGCCAGTATCCATCAGCCGTCTCGGCCATTGCCGTGGTCGAAAGCCCGACCGTCAGGGCGAGCGCGGCCGTCGCCCGCAGAGCGGACGTCATCACATTTCTAAGCATGTGCATTCCCCATTTTTGAGCGCGTGAGATGCGCGGTTCCACCCGTCGGCTTTGGCCGTTCTTAGTGTCTTCTTGTCGGCTCCGTGTCGACTGGACAAGTTATGTCGTCTCCGTGTCGACAAAGTCAAGCGGAAAGTTTACGATTGCTGCGTGCCGATTTTTCTGGCCCAATGACCGGGAGAGACGGAAAGGGGCGTAAGTGTCTGACGAAATTGAAATGAAACGCGTGCGCGGCACCGGCTGGAAAAGCGTCTACGATACGCTGCGCAATGAGATCCTTGCCCTGACCCTGCCGCCGGGCCAGTTGCTCGACGAGATGACGCTCGCCGAACGCTTCGACATGTCACGGTCGCCTGTGCGCGAGGCCCTGATACGACTTGCCGGCGAAGATCTGGTGGTGACGCTCTCCAACCGCAGCACCATCGTCGCCCCCATCGAGGTGGCGAGCTTTCCAAAATATGTCGAGGCGCTCGACGTCGCCCAGCGCATGAACACGCGGCTCGCTGCAACATTGCGCACCGAAGCGGACCTCAAGATCATCGCGAAGCGTCAGAAGGAATTCGAAGTGGCGGTCAAAACCGGCATTCACCTGAAGATGTCGGAGGCCAACAAGCAGTTCCATATGGCCGTCGCCTATGCCGGCAAGAACGCTTATCTCGCGGCTTTCTACGAGCGGCTGCTCAACCAGGGCCAGCGCATGCTCCATCTGCATTTCGAGTATCTCGAACGCACCGGAGACGGTTATCTTCTGACCGACGAGCACGAGTTGATGCTGGAGGCGATCCGCGCCAAGGATGTCGAGCGCGCCGATGAACTGGCGCATGCCCATACCCGCCAGTTTCAGGACAACTTCATCGCCTTCCTGCGCGAAAACTACACCACCGAGGTATCCTTCGGTCAGCTGGTGGCAGCGGAATAGGCATGCCTCTTTCCGAACACGGCTTATCGGCACCGGCGCCATCACGGTTGCGCTGGTGCGCGGCCTTCTGGCCAACTTACCGCCTTCAGGTTACGTGCGCTGCAACCGAGTGGATCGAGTTGTTGCCGTACCCCAGCCGGTTCCACTCAGCGCGCTCAGGCTGAGTCCGGCCCGCCATGTCCGTGGCGCGCGCCCGCACGATGAGCGGCCCCGTCTGTTCAAGCCGCGTGATCAGCTCCCACCATTGCCAGGAAGAGGGCCGCCGCTCACCAAGGAGCCGCGCCTCGCGCCACGGACCGCCGTTCAGGCTGACGTCGACCCTGGATATGCTGCCTGCGCCCGACCACGCGACACCACGGATCGCGGTCTCGCCAAGCGGCAGGTTCTCCCCCTCATCAGGCGAAGATATCAGCGCTCGCACGTTCATGAGTTCCACGGGCGCGCGCTCATCGTGCCCGTTCCGGACCCAATGAAACCAGTATTTCTCCGTTTGATAGTGGGCCTTGCAGGGCTGATCGGTCACGACGATCTCGGTCAACCATTTGACGGAGGCCACCGCATACCAACCGGGCACGATCAGCCGCAACGGATAGCCATGCGGCGATGACAGCGGCTCGCCGTTCATCTCGTAGGCAAGAAGTGCGCCCGTTTCACGAACCTGGTCCAGGCTCAGACCACGTTCGAAACGAACCGGCGTGCCGTGCCCGTCGTCGAGGCCGCTATCCGCGCCGCGGAACGTGAGTTCCGTCGCCCCAGATTGCAGGCCCGCTCGCTCAAGCACTTCCATCAACGGAACGCCGGTCCATTCGGCGGTGCTGACGGCGCCCAGCCCCCAGGGTTCACCAGGCACGGCCGGATCGAAAAAGCTGCGGCCATTGCCGGCGCATTCCAGCGTCACCACGAGGCTTTCGGCATGAAGGTTGTGAAGCTCCCTCACGCACAGGCTCAAAGGCCTTTCGACCAGACCGCCGACCGAAAGCCGGTAGGCGTCACCGTCGAGGCTCGGGATATCGAAGTGGTTGCGCAGGTAAAACCGACCGTTGGGCATCACCGCCCCACCTGCAAGATCCGGCACCGACGTCTCACCGTTCAGCGGATGGACGCGGTGAATGAGAAGTCCGGCCTCGATGGCATCCTGGCAGGCGTCGGCGGGGTCGAGCAACGCGGCACAAACGTCCATCGCGCTGGCATCGCAGCCGCCGCCTGAAACCACGGCTGCCCACGACGTCGCCATGGTCACTTCGACCTGGCCTGCCTCGCGGAATGGGGCCAAATACGCGCCTAGAACCCTCTCATCCGCCGCTTCCGCGATCACGAGCAATGAATGTGAGCCCCGCGCAACTGCCTCCGCCTTGATCAGCACACCGTGGCGCGCGGCGCTTGCCCGGCTCAAATGGTTCAGCAGATTCACCCCCTTGGCCGGATCGCGCGCTGGGCACGTGCCAGGCGAGTGCTGATGACGCACAATAAACAGGGGCATAGAGAACTCCGTGCTACGCTGCGTCGGGCCCCGCTCGGTCCGAAAGCGGTCGCGTCGAACTGACGGCGCAGCCCAAGACTACCCCAACCCCGTGCAAGGCGCATAGGACCTGCCGCTGTTATTCGGCGCCAGTTTCCATTTCGCCACGTGACGAGCCCTGCTGAAGTCTGCATCCAATCAGCCTGTGAACCAACTATGCGCTACTGATCGCGGCTCGCCACGATATCCACGAAAGCCACAGGGTATAGCCCGTAAGGGCAATGGCGATGACACGCGCATTGTGCTAGCGCGCGTCAGCCGTTCTCGAACGGGGAGGAGGCGGTCAGAGGCCTGGCGCTTCAGTCAAGCGACGGGCCTCGAATGGGGTTTCAACGAATGCCGGGACATGAGTTCCGGCCCAAACATAGTACAGGGATCCTCCCGGCTCCGACGCTTTGCTTTGGTCGTCGCTCGCCCAAAATGAGCAGACGCCATCAGCGACCTAGCGAACAATACGTGTCGAAAACAACCCCGCTGGGATTTCGGGGTTGTCGGCATCGGTAACCAGCAGGAGGTCCAGAACCTCATCCTTCTGGGTCGCGTGTATGCCTTCTATCTTGTGGGGGTACTCGAGGTGATCAAAGGCAATGAGCTTTCCCCGCTCATCGATAATACCAACGCCGCCCCCGAGACACGGACCGTCGAGGTAGACATCTTTTGAGTTCTCGGCCACGGCACTGAATATCATGTCTCCATTGGGAAGGGGGGCCGCATCTGTGAAGCCGAACGGTGTTCCTCGGATAGCGCCGAGATCAAGGCGATCAACCGCGGTCGGTGCCATCGGCACGGATCGGTCATTCTCAAGCGCGTTCAGTACGGCGGACAGCGGATAACGAACGATGGCGTTGTCATTTTGGCGCCGATTGCCGCGCTGAAACAGCCGCAGTTCGTCACCGGCGACCACCGCGCCTTCGATGTTGAGCTCGCCAAATTCGCTCGAGATCGGATCGAGAATGAATGAGAGATCAACGGCTTTCGGAGCGGTGACTATGGCCCCGTGCGCGTCGACACCAAGCAAGACACCTCGCTTGCGCGTGGGCCGCGATCCTGAACCAATCGCAAGGAGGGCACCAGACGAAAATCCGCTGCACGGCGGGATGAAGGTCAGCGCTTCCAAATCAGGCTTCCGCTTCTTGCGGTCGGCCCTGGCCTCCGGTAGTTCGCCGTCAAACAAGCGGACCAAGTGACCCGGTCCTGAGCCGCGAACCGGAAAGACTCCAAGATGGAGTTCATCGTCCGCGATCACATAGAGCATCGAACCAAGGCATTCGAGCCCGCTTGCTGCACTCAGGTGCACGGTACGTGAAGATGAATTCGAGCGAACGTCCAGGTCACGCAACTTCTCAAGCTTGATCATGGCTGGTTTTGCTCCGCTGAAGCGACGAAGTTCAAGGATCCTATCTCTCGGGTGCTTGAACGGGCCGCCGTGAAATGGTCACTCATGCAAACCTCGATTTTCCCGGCGTCTATTAGGACGAAGAATGCGTTATGCAGGTCTTTCGCACGTAATCCCGACTATTGCATCCTTGGGCACTTCGTTTCCCTTCGAGCCCCCATCCTCGGATAAGACGAATTCTGAGCGTTTGTGCCCGGAAACTGAACTCTGGGGACCAAAAGCTTGGAGCGAACGGCCGTTGTCGGCGCCATAGATAGGCCCGACATTCCGGCGTCCAATCTCCCGCACTGGGGCAGCCCCGACCTTGCAAGCTCCTTGTCCGCATACAACTGGATGCTTCACAATAACGCCGGGCCTTTCAACATCGGGCCTGCTTGCAAACCACAGTGTCGGGGTGACAAGCCAGTTGAAAGGCCTCAGACGCTCAGCCCGCTAGGGCAGAAACCTCGCGCAACCACTCAATGAACAGCCGCCCGCTTTCCTTTCTTGGCCTCCTCGTCGGCACCACAACAAAATATGCGGCCCTGGTGCGGATGGATGCTTCGGTCAGGCGGACCAAACGGGCTTGTTGAACAAAATCGGAGACCAGGCGGCTCCAACCGAGCGCAATGCCTTGGCCATTCATCGCCGCATAAATCGCCTCGGTGTAGAAGCTGCATCGCAGACCACGGGACTTCTTCGGTGCCTTCACGGAAAAGGCCGCCAGCCACTCATCCCAGCCAGTCCAGGTCGGGTCCTCAATATCACTCGATATCAGCGGATGACCGACAAGATCTTGCGGTGTGCGGATCGGGTCGGCCGTGCGCAAATAGTCTGCGCTGCAGATCGGAAAGACTTCATCCTCGAACAAGAGTTCCGCCTGACCGTCCGACCAAGTGCCGGTTCCGTAGCGGATTGCCAGATCCACATCGCTGGCCTCGAAGCTCGTCCGGGCATCCTGCGTGATAATGCGGAGTTTAATTTCAGGGTAGGCGCGCGAAAACGCAGCGATCCTTGGCAGCAGCCAGAAGTGCGAGAAGGAGATGGTCGCCGAAATCGCCAATTCGTCGTCCGGCCCCTCCGACCGGAGGTCGGCCACTGTATCGGCAATAAGGTTGAATGCGTCGCCCGCCGCTGCTGATAGCAGCCTGCCCTTCTCCGTCAGCTCGATCTTGCGGTGGAGGCGCCGAAACAGGGGGAAACCAAAATCCTCTTCCAGCAAGTGGATCTGCCGGCTGATGGCCGCCTGCGTCACGCCGAGCTCCGTCGCCGCGCGGGTAAAACTGGACAAACGAGCCGCCGCCTCAAACGCTGTCAAGGCGGTGAGCGGCGGCAGTTTCTTCCTCAGGTTCACCATCGTCCTTCCATTACATCTGGTAATGTCATGCGCGTATATTTGTGCCGTTGAGCGACTAAAAATACTGAGCGATCCTTCCTTTCAGCCCGTCGGCCATTCGATCGGAACATAAGGTGGAATTATGCTGCAGACATTTGCTTCTCCCATATCGGCCCTGCTCGACGCAAGAGCCGAAGGCCATTCCCTTCCGGCCGGTCTCTATACGCGGGAGGACGTGTTCGAGGCAGATCTCGACGTCTTTTTCCGCCGCCATTGGATCTGTATCGGCCTTGAATGCGACGTGCCGGAGCCGGGCGATGCAACGGTTGTCGATATCGGCAAGACGGGCCTCATCCTGCTACGCGACGACGACGGCGAGATTCGCGTCATGCACAATGTCTGCCGCCACCGCGGCGCTCGGCTGCTCGATGCCGGAAAGACCATCGTTTCCAAGCTCGTCTGTCCCTATCACACCTGGACCTATGAGCTGACCGGCGAGCTGAGCTACGCGCCCCACATGGGCAAGGGCTTCGACAAGGAATGTCGCAGCCTCAAGCCAGTGAGATTCAAATCCGTCGGCGGCCTGATTTATGTTTGCCTGTCAGACAATCCGCCAGAGGACATCGACAGTCTCGTCGAGGTCATGGCCGAACGCCTTGCGCCCTACGACATCAGAAACGCGAAGGTCGCATATGAAACCGACGTGATCGAGCGGGGCAACTGGAAACTCACCATCGAGAACAATCGTGAATGCTACCACTGCTCCGCCAATCATCCCGAACTCTGCGTCTCCTTCGTCGACCTTGATTTTGGGTTCGACCCGGACGCGCTGAGTCCGGAAGATCGCGCCCAGGCCGAAGAGCATTTTTCGCTCTATGAGGAGCGTACCAGGCAATGGGAGGCCGACGGCTATCCGTCGGCAGCGGTCGAGCAACTGGTCGACTGCACGACGAATTTCCGCACGCAGCGGCTGATCATTTCGGGCGCCGGCGAATCCCAGACCCCCGATGCAACCGCCGCCTCGGCAAAGCTGCTTGGCACCATGTCGCGCAAGGATCTCGGCGACATGCATCTCTGGGGACACAACAGCTGGAACCATTTCATGGGCGATCATGCCGTCGTTTCGATCGTCATTCCGCTCTCCGCGGACAGGACGCTGGTGCGCACGAAATGGCTCGTGCACAAGGACGCTGTCGAAGGCGTCGACTACGACCTTGAGAAGCTGACCAACGTCTGGATCGCCACGACCGATCAGGACGCTGAACTCGTCGCCCGCTCCCATGCCGGCGTCGAGGATCCCGCCTACGTGCCAGGCCCCTATTCTCCCTTCTCCGAAACCAACCTCGACAAGTTCGCGTCGTGGTACATCGACCGGATGCGCGCCCATGGATACTAAGAGCAGCTTTTCTACAGCCGAGCATCTTGAGCTTGGCGATTTGTGGAGCCGCGACACGGATGAAGATCTGGTTTGCGTCGATGTCCATCAGGAAACGCACGACGTGAAGACGTTCACCTTCGCGTCGACGCAGGGCAAGCGCTTTGCCTTCGAGGCCGGTCAATACTTCCTGTTCGACCTCGATGTCGGCGGCGAACCGGAAAGCCGTTGCTACAGCATCTCGTCGTCGCCGAAGCGCAGCAATGCATTCTCGGTTACGGTCAAGCGTGTGGCCGGTGGCAAGATCTCAAACTGGTTTCACGACAAGCTGACGGTCAATGCCAAGATCAAGGCGAACGGGCCCCTCGGCCAATTCACGCGCCCGAACGCAAGGAAGTATCTGCTTCTATCCGCAGGATCAGGGATTACGCCTGTCATGGCGATGGTCCGCGAGCTTGCCGACACATGCGAGCCTGTCGACGTCGTCTTCATGCATGCGGCGCGAACGCCGAAAGACCTCATCTTCCGCGATGAACTCGCCACGCTCGCCAATCGGGTGAAGGGCCTCCGGCTTCAGTTTCTGCCGGAACTCGTAGCCGGCGAGGCCAATTGGCCCGGACTGACCGGACGCATATCGCCGGCCTACATGAAACTTGCGGTGCCCGATATTGCCGAGCGCGTCGTGATGTGTTGCGGGCCCGCGCCGTTCATGACGGCAGCGCGCGCGATCACTGGCGAACTGGGCGTTCCCCCGCCGAACTACATCGAGGAAAGCTTTGATGCGGCCGCGATCGACGACGCTGATGTTGCCGTTGTCGAAGAGCCTGCCACCCGAACATTCCAGGTCGAGTTCTCCAAGCAGGCCCGAAGGATCGAAGTTGCCGGAGAGCAGACCGTTCTGTCCTGCGCAAAGAAGGCCGGAGTGAAGCTGCCATCATCCTGTTCGAACGGTGTTTGCGGCACATGCAAGTCCAAGCTCGTATCCGGCTCGGTCGAGATGAGCCACAATGGCGGCATACGGCAACGCGAGATCGATGCCGGGCTTTTCCTGCCCTGCTGCTCGAAGCCGTTGAGCGATCTCGTCATCGACCGCTAGGTCGCCAATCGCGTGGTCCCTGCCCGCCAAGGCTGGGCAGGCATATGTCATGCGGGAAGAGCGCCGCTCTTCTTCGCCGTCCATGTGGCGATCACGTCCATCAGGACGGGGTTGAGGCAATCATAGGGTTCAACTCCCAGCTCGCGCAGCCGAGCGCGCACGCCATCCATTTTTGCCGGATCGTAGCCGCTCTCGATGATCGAGGAGACGAAGGCGGCAAAGCCCGGCTTTGCCCAGCCGCTTTCCTGGAACCGTTCGGGGTGCAGGAAGGAAAGTCCCTTGAACGCATGATCGCGTTCGACCGGGCCGTACATGTGGACGCCGCAGTCCTTGCAGGCATGGCGCTGGATCAGCGCGTTCGGATCCACGACTGCAAGCTTGTCGCCGTTCTCCAGCACCTCGACATTGGCGGTCGGTGCGACGGCAACGACGGAGAACACGGCCCCCTCGGGCTTCCAGCATTTGGTGCAGCCGCAGGCGTGGTTGTGAGCGATATCGCCCTTGATGCGGACCTTTACGGGGTTGCTCGCACAGTTGCAGACGAGTGTGCCGCCCGAAAAGGCGGCATTCGTAGCCTTGAACCCATTGTCGAGGGATGGATGGATGGCAATGCTTGGCATGGGCTTCTCCTCCTTCGTGGCCGGAGCTTGATGCGCGGCCGATCTTTGGCGCCGTCGGCAGGCGGCCGACGACGCGATGGACGGATTGCATTCGTGATGCGGTCTTGAACCCGCGCTCAGTATAACACGACCGAGCGGATGCTTTCGCCGGAATGCATCAGTTCGAAGCCCTTGTTGATGTCCTCGAGCGGCATCGTGTGGGTGATCATCGGATCGATCTCGATCTTGCCCTCCATGTACCAGTCGACGATGTCAGGCACGTCGGTGCGGCCGCGCGCGCCGCCAAAGGCCGTTCCCATCCAGGTGCGGCCGGTGACGAGCTGGAACGGACG
>NZ_JAKUMO010000025.1:0-91579 GCF_037026475.1 Ensifer sp. MJa1
GGCCCACTGAATCACAAACCCCCAGCTCTCGCCAGGGGTTTGTCAGCAGTCTGAAGGCCGGGGTGACCCGGCCTTTTTCATGCCTGCTTCTCAGGCTTTGAACTTGGAATAGGCGGGGAAGTGCTTTTCGAACTTCGCCGGCCAGTTCTTCAGCTTGGCGCGGCCCTTCTGCCATTCGCCGGCGAAGCGCAATTCGATGTACCGCAACATGGCAGCCAGCGCGAAGTGCCCCGCATGGAGCTTGCCGCCGGTCTTCGGCAGGTTGGCGTTCAGGTGGTCGAGGCTGCGCTCGACTTTCTCCCATTGCCTGTCGATCCAGGGCTGGTGCACCTTTTCCGGCGGATGCGATCGCTTCTCGTAGACGATCGCCAGCAGGCTGTCGCAGACGCCGTCGCAGAGGGCTTCGAGAAGCTCGACATCGGTGCGCTTGCCGGCATTCTTCGGATAGAGTTTGCCCTTGGTTTCCCGGTCGATGAAATGCATGATCGTGCGGCTGTCGTAGAGCGCCCGGCCATCGCCGAGGATCAGCGTCGGGATCTTGCCGAGCGGATTGTTGTCGATCAGTTCCGCGGGGTTGGCGCTGGTGTCGGTCAGGACGCTTTCGGCTGAATACCCGGCATAATGCGCCGCCATCCGAACCTTGTTCGAATAGGGCGAGGCGGGCGAGTACAGTATCTTCATCGAATGTCTTTCTTGCTCAGGGCGCAGGGGGAAGCGAAATGCTGTCTTTCCGGCACGCCTGGCGAGCGACCGCCGGGCAGGCGCGGAAGTTCAGTGATTTGTCGAAGCAGATCCGGATTTCCTCGAGCCGGTTGCCTTCGCAGGTAACGGCCAAACCATCCTTCGTCATGCCCGGGTTCTTGCCGACGAGCGCATTTTCGATGCCGGCGACGGACAGGTGGGCTTGCTGGCGGGCAGGGGAGAGCTCTGACGGCAACGCGAGCCGGCTCCAGGCGGCGCGCGTGACGGCGAAGTAGTCCTCCTGGCTTAGGCCGGAGCAGGTGCCGTGCTTGCGCCATTGGTGTCCGATCAGCCCCATGGATGGGATCAGGTCAAGATACTGCCGGCCGAGCGCCGACGGCACGCGATCGGACTGTCGCGTCGGGCAGAAATCCGGATAACCCTTCTCGTTCTGCGGCCAGAGGCCGTGCACGATCAGCCCGCGGTTGCCGCCGACCTCGCATTGGCTGGATTTGCCGTTCGGATCATTGTCGCCGCACCAGGTCGGCGACCAGGACAGCGACAGGACATAGAAATCGAAACCATTGCCGATCGGAACGGCAACGCTCGCTTTCGTCGTCTCGCTTGCTGCTGCTGCGGGCGTTTTCTTTTCAGAGTTCTGATCGCTGCAGCCGACCAAGCCCACTGCAACGAAAAGCGCCGGCAAAAGCCGGCGCCAAGTCCGGAGTGAGCTCATGATTACTGAAGCGATGCGCAGTGGGCGCCGTAGATATACCACGGGTCAAGGCCACCGACGCAGAACTCGATGCTGCGACCGACACCGGCGAAGCCCCATGGGCGCTCAATGACGTAGAAAAGCGAGCGCTGATAGCCGTCCGTCATCACAGCCGTCGCGCGGCAATACTCGCGCTCGACGAGATGGGTCTCGTCGCGAAGCTCTTGCCGGCTTTGCCCCGTGTTGCGGATCTCGGCGATCGAGAGATTGGCGTGCAGGTAGTTTGCATCGCGGTATTCGAAGCGCGAGGTGATGAAGCCGAGCACCGAGGCTTCGCTGCAACCCCCCGCATCGTAGGATCGTGCTTGACCGCTGCCGATGTAGTCGGCCGCCGATGCGCCGGGCGCCACGGTCCCGGCAAGGGATAGCGAGATGAGAAGCGTTGCTGCGAGCGTGCGAGTCATGAACGTCCCCCTGTGTCGTTCCGCAAGATTGCGGTCTGCGCAGGCCGTCCGTCAAGCCCCTCCGCTTGCCCGTTCTTCACCACGTAGCCAGAAGCAGCGTGCAGAGGCGAAACGGTCCTGCGCCAGCCGACCTTTTAGGAACGGCAACAGCACGTCGAGTTCGCCCTTCAGCGTGAACGGCGGATTGACGATGATGAGGCCGGTGCCGGAAAGGCCGGTGGTTTCTCGGTCGCTTCTGACAGACAGTTCGGCGCAGAGCATCTTCGGAATATCGAGCGCCTTCAGCGCCTCGTGGAACGCCTTGATCGGCGCGCCCTGCTTCAGCGGATACCACAGGCAATAGACGCCGCCGGCAAAGCGCCGGTGGGCGCGTGCGAGCCCGTCGACGAGCCGTTCGTACTCGCCTTCCTTCTCGAAGGGTGGGTCGACGAGGACCAGACCGCGCTTTTCCTTCGGCGGCAGATGGGCGCCGAGTGCCAGCCAACCGTCGAGTTCGGTGATCCGGCTCTGGAAGTCGCCGTCGAACAGCCGGTGCAGGGTCTCATAGTCGTCCGGGTGCAGCTCCATCGCCGACAGCCGGTCCTGCGGGCGAAAGAGCATACGGGCAAGCTTCGGCGAACCGGGGTAGAGCGTCAGTTCCGAACCGGGGTTGAGCGTGCGGATCGACGAGAGATATGGCGCGAGAATCGCGGCAATTTCCGGCGGCAGGTTGCCGTCAAGCAGCCGACCGATGCCGTCCCGCCATTCGCCGGTCTTTTGTGCCTCTTCGCTCGATAGATCGTAGAGCCCTATGCCGGCGTGGGTGTCGAGCACGCGAAACGCTTTCTCCTTCTGCTGGAGATAGGTGACGAGCCGCGCCAGCACCGCGTGCTTGAGCACGTCGGCAAAATTGCCCGCATGGTAGATGTGCCGATAGTTCATGAGCGCCGCCGATGGCCGTGATCAATTGTTGCGATGGGTGCGTGATTGGCTCTTTGAGCCGCTATGCCGATGCCATATAGAAAAGCCATGAACGTTTCGACCCCCATCAGAACAGAAAAATCGATCGGCCATTCCGTCTGTCCGCACGACTGTCCCTCCGCCTGTGCGCTGGAGGTGGACCTCACCGCCAAGGGGCGGATCGGCCGCGTGCGTGGTGCTGCCGGCAACAGCTACACCGCTGGCGTAATCTGCGCCAAGGTGGCGCGCTATTCCGAACGCATCTACCACCCGGGCCGTCTCATGGTGCCCCAGTGCCGAAAGGGCGCCAAGGGCGATGGCAACTGGCAGGAGGTAAGCTGGGAAGCGGCACTGGACGAGATCGCCGATCAATTCGTCCGCGCTGAGCAGAAGCACGGCGCCGAGGCAATCTGGCCTTACTTCTATGCGGGCACCATGGGCCAGGTGCAGCGCGATTCCATCGAGCGCCTGCGTCACGCCAAGCGCTATTCCGGCTTCTTCGGCTCGATCTGCACCAACATGGCCTGGACCGGCTTTACCATGGCGACCGGGGCACTGCGCGGCCCTGATCCACGCGAGATGGCGAGGGCCGATTGCGTGGTGATCTGGGGAACGAACGCGGTCGCAACCCAGGTCAACGTCATGACCCATGCGGTCAAGGCCCGCAAGGAGCGCGGCGCCAGGATCGTTGTCATCGACATCTACGACAACCCGACCGTCAAGCAGGCGGATATGGGGCTCGTCTTGAAGCCCGGCACCGATGCGGCGCTGGCCTGCGCCGTGATGCACATCGCGTTTCGCGACGGCTACGCCGACCGGGCCTATATGGCCGAGTTCGCCGATGATCCGGCCGGGCTCGAGGCCCATCTCCAGTCACGTGGACCCGAATGGGCCTCGGCCATCACCGGCCTTTCGGTCGAGGAGATCGAGGCTTTCGCCAAGCTCGTCGGCACAACGCCGAAAACCTATTTCCGCCTCGGCTACGGCTTCACCCGTCAGCGCAACGGTTCGGTCGCTATCCATGCGGCTGCTTCCGTCGCGACGGTTCTCGGCTCCTGGAAGCACGAAGGCGGTGGTGCGTTCCACTCCAACAATGACATCTTCAAGCTCGACAAGCGCGAGCTCATCGGCTCGGCCTTCCACGATCCCGATGTGCGCATGCTCGACCAGTCGCAGATCGGCCGCGTGCTGACCGGCGACGCCGAGGCGCTGCGACACCGTGGGCCCGTCACGGCGATGCTGATCCAGAACACCAACCCGGTGAACGTCGCGCCGGAACAGCGGCTGGTGACGCGCGGCTTCCTGCGCGACGATCTGTTCGTTGCGGTGCACGAGCAGTTCATGACGGACACCGCCGCCCTTGCCGATATCGTTCTTCCGGCGACGATGTTCCTCGAGCATGACGACCTCTATCGCGGCGGCGGGCATCAACACATCCTGATCGGCCCGAAGGTGGTGGAGCCGCCGTCGACCGTGCGCACCAACCTCTTCGTCATTGAGGAACTGGCCAAGCGCCTCGGTGTTGCCGACCAAGGCGGCTTCGGCCTGACGGAGCGTGAGCATATCGACCGGCTGCTTGCCAATTACGGTATCGGCTATGAGGAGATGACGCGCGAGAAATGGCTGGACTGTCAGCCAGGCTTCGAGGAAGCGCATTATCTTAGGGGATTCGGCCATCCGGATGGCAAATTCCGATTCAAGGCGGACTGGACGGGAACGCCGGCGCCGAACCGGCCGCCGCGGTCCATGGGCATCCAGGGTCCGCACCTGGCGCTGCCGGAGTATCCCGACCATGTCGATCTGATCGAGGTCGCCGACGCCGAGCATCCGTTCCGGCTCGCGACTTCACCGGCCCGGTCGTTCCTCAATTCGACCTTCGCCGAGACGCCGTCCTCGATCCAGAAGGAAGTGCGCCCGGAAGTGATGATCCATGCCGAGGACGCCGAGGCGCTCGGCATCGCCGACGGCGATATCGTCCAGCTCGGCAACGATCGCGGCGAGGTGCGTCTGCATGCCAGGATCGGCGGCGGAGCGCGCCGCGGCGTGGTGATTGCCGAGGGGCTCTGGCCGAATGGCGCACATCTCGACGGCGAGGGGATCAACGTGCTCACCGGTGCCGACGCCGTTGCACCCTATGGCGGCGCTGCCTTCCACGACAACAGGGTCTGGGTACGTCCGGCCGCCTAGTCATGTCTTAGACCGCAACCGGGAATCATGATGAGCGGCGACCACCATCACGCGGATGTCAGCAGCACACCGGTTTCCCGTCTCTGGGCTTCGCTGGGTCTCACCGGCGGCTTCATGCTGGCGGAAGTCGTCGGCGGTATCCTGACCGGAAGCCTGGCGCTGATCTCCGATGCCATGCACATGCTGACCGACACGGCAGCCCTGGCGATTGCGCTCGTCGCCATTCATGTCGGCCGCCGCCCGTCCGACCTGTTGCGCACCTACGGCTACGCCCGATTCGAGATCCTGGCCGCCGCCTTCAATGCGTTGCTGCTACTCGCTGTCGCTTTCTACATCCTCTATGAAGCCTGGCAACGCCTGTTCGAGCCGCAGCAGATCCAATCGGGCGGCATGCTGGCGATTGCGGTCATCGGGCTCCTCGTCAATCTCGCCTCGATGCGGCTCCTCACCAGCCACAAGGACGAGAGCCTCAACGTCAAGGGCGCCTATCTCGAGGTCTGGTCGGACATGCTCGGCTCGCTTGCGGTCATTGTCGGCGCGGTGATCATTTGGCTGACGGGCTGGCAATGGGTGGATTCGCTGCTCGCCGTCGGCATCGGCTTCATGGTTTTCCCGCGGACCTGGGTGCTTCTCAAGGAGTGCGTCAACATCCTGCTCGAGGGCGTACCACCTGGCATGCGGCTCTCGGACGTTCATGCGGCAATCACGGCCGTGCCAGGTGTTGCATCCGTGCACGATCTTCACCTCTGGGCCATTACCCAGAACCAGCTGTCTCTGACCGCCCATGCGGTTCTCGCCGATGGCGCCGACGGTGAAACCGTGCGGCGGGCGATCGAGGATCGGCTGCGCAAAGAGTTTGATCTTCATCACACGACATTGCAGATCGAGCGCGAAGACCGCGCTCTGTCGGAGCACATCCATTGACGACGGCGCAGCCGCATTTCCGGCTCCAGCACTGAAGGACCTCGCATGAGCACACATCACGACCCGCGCGTCAGGATTGTCGGCCGACGCACGCTGTGGGACGGATTCATTCATCTGGAGGAAGTCACCCTCGAACAGGACATGACGAACGGCGAGACCGCGACCCTGAAGCGCGAGGTGCATGACCACGGCAGCGCCGCGACGATCCTGCTCGTCGATCCCAGGCGCCAGAGCGTGGTGCTCGTTCGACAATTGCGCGTTCCCGTGTTGCTGCAGGGTGACCCGGCCGCCTACATGATCGAAGCGGTTGCCGGCCTGCTCGACGATGATACGCCGGAGGTTGCCATCTGCCGCGAGGCGATGGAAGAGACCGGCTATCATGTGGAAGGCGCGGTCCACCTTTTCGACGCCTATATGAGCCCGGGTGCGCTCACCGAGCGAACCAGCTTTTTCGTCGGCCGTATCGACGTGACCGAGAAGCGCGGGGACGGTGGCGGGCTGGCGCATGGGGCGAGGACATCGAGGTGCTGGAGATTCCGCTCGACCGAGCCTTCGCGATGATCGCCACTGGCGAAATCTGTGACGCAAAGACGATCATGCTTTTGCAATGGGCAAAGCTCAACCGCGCCGATCTTGTTGCCTAACAGATTGTTTTGTAAGCAGATAATACATTACGGATATTTCACTTTCTGATTGTTATCGGGTAAGCTAAAGCGCTGATGTCCTCATCAATGACATGGGCGAACCATGACATCCTCCCTTCCGGAAAGCGCAATCGACGACGAGCAACAGGCGGAGGGGGGCTGGATCTCTTTCCTGCGACGTAATCGTCGCTCCCTCTCGGCCGCCGGTACGCTGCTGGTGATCGCTCTCTTTGGCTTTGCGATCTTTCACCTGACGTCAGAAGTGCAATATGACGAAGTCGTGCAGGCGCTGGCCGACACAAGCTGGGCCTCGGTTGCGGCCGCCGTGTTCTTCACCGCCCTAAGCTTCCTGGCGTTGACCTTCTACGACGTCGGCGCACTCGACTATGTCAGGCGAAAGCTGCCCTACGCCGACGTGGCGCTGACGGCTGCGTGCGCCTATGCGGTCGGCAACACCGCGGGCTTCGGTGCATTGAGCGGCGGCGCGATCCGCTATCGGTCCTACTCCCGTCTCGGCATCGAGCCGGAAAATATCGCCCGGATCATCGCCTTCGTTACGCTCGCCTTCGGTCTCGGGCTGTTGACGGTGACCTGCCTCAGCCTGCTTGCCGTTGGCGAATACGTGGCGCCGATGACGGGCCTTGATCCGTTGTCGCTGCGCCTCATCGCTCTCGCGATCCTCGGTGGCCTGCTCGCAGTTTTCCTCCTGGCGCGCGATGGCCGCGAAGTGAGCCTCGGGCGCCTGACATTGCGTTTGCCGGATTCGCGTACCGCCTCGCGCCAGTTCCTGGTGACCGCGCTCGATCTCGCAGCTTCTGCCACGGTGCTCTATGTGCTCCTGCCCGCGGGCGCGATCGGCTGGCCAGCGTTCCTCGCGGTCTATTCGCTCGCCGTCGGCGTCGGTGTTCTCAGCCACGTTCCAGCTGGGCTCGGCGTTTTCGAGACCATCATCATCGCCACCCTCGGTCACAACGCCGACGTCGATACGATCCTGGGCGCACTCGTCCTTTACCGCGTGATCTATCACGTGCTGCCGCTGTTGATTGCGATCGCCGTCGTGATCGGCATTGAGCTGCGGCAACTGTCCGGCCATCCGGTCGCCTCGAGTGTGCGGCGTATCGGCGGCCGGATGACGCCGCTACTGCTTGCCACGCTCGGTATCGTGCTTGCGATCATGCTCGTGCTTTCGAGCGTGACGCCGACCCCGGACGAAAACCTTGCCTTCCTCGAAAGCCTGCTGCCCCTGCCGATCGTCGAAGGCGCGCACTTCCTGGCAAGCCTGCTCGGCCTGGCGCTGGTGGTCGTCTCGCGCGGCTTGGCGCAGCGCCTGGACGGCGCCTGGTGGGCATCGATCGTCATTGCGGTCGCAGCCCTGCTGCTGTCGCTGATCAAGGCGATCGCGGTGGTCGAGGCAAGCTTGCTGGCTTTCTTCCTCTTCGGCCTCATCGTCAGCCGTCGCCTGTTTGTGCGCCCGGCCTCACTCTTCGGCCAGGCGTTGACGGTGCCGTGGTTGACGGCACTCGGCGTCATCTGCCTCGGTGCGCTGGTTGTGCTTCTCTTCGTCTACCGCGATGTCGAATACAGCCACGAACTCTGGTGGCAGTTCGAGTTCTCCGCCGAAGCACCGCGCGGGCTTCGAGCCCTTCTCGGGGTGACGATCGGGGCGAGCCTGCTTGCCATCTGGAGCCTGATGCGCCCGGCGACGGGTGCTGCCGAACCTGCCTCCGACGACGCGATGGGACGGGCGCTGGCGATCGTCGAGGCGCAGGGCATGTCCGACGCCAATCTTGTGCGGATGGGTGACAAGAGCATCCTGTTCTCCGCCGATGGTCGCGCCTTCATCATGTATGGCCAGCGCGCCCGGTCCTGGATCGCGCTTTTCGATCCTGTCGGCCCAATTGATGCGTGGCCGGAACTGATCTGGCAGTTCATCGAGAAGGCGCGTGCCGCGGGTTGTCGGGCGGTGTTCTATCAGGTCTCGCCCGAGGGCCTTGCCTATTATGCCGATGCCGGCCTGCGGGCCTTCAGGCTCGGCGAACTGGCGCGTGTCGACCTCGCCCGCTTTGAAATGAAGGGTGGGAAATGGGCGAACCTGCGCCAGCAGGTGAGCCGCGCCCAGCGCGACGGGCTCGAATTTCGCGTCGTTCCGCCCCAAGGCGTCCGCGACATCATGGGCGACCTGACCGCGGTGTCCGACGCCTGGCTCGCACATCACAACGCAAAGGAAAAGGGCTTCTCGCTCGGTGCCTTTGATCCCGACTACCTGGCCGAACAGCCGGTGGCGATCCTTACCTACGATGGGCGCACGGTCGCCTTTGCCAACATCCTGGTAACGGCGACGAAGGAGGAGGGGACGGTCGATCTGATGCGTTTTTCGCCGGATGCGCCGAAGGGGGCCATGGATTTTCTCTTTGCCCAGGTGATGGAATACCTGAAGGCTGAGGGCTATCGCGCCTTCAACCTCGGCATGGCACCGCTTTCGGGCATGTCGACGCGGCAGATCGCCCCGGTCTGGGATCGCGCCGGACGCACCTTCTTCGAGCACGGAGAACGTTTCTACAATTTCAAAGGACTTCGTGCGTTCAAGTCGAAATTTCATCCACAATGGCAACCGCGCTATCTTGTCGCCAGCGGCGGCATCAATCCGATCCTCGCTCTGATGGATGCGACATTCCTGATCGGTGGCGGTCTCAAGGGAGTGGTGAGGAAATGACTGGTTTTGCAACCCGCTGGAAACGGCTCGCCTTTGCGACCCTGTTTCTATCCGCCGCGGCTTTTCCCGCTGCGGCTGAAGACGCTGCGAAGACGCACGACACCGGGATGATCCCGTCGCCGCATATCCTGCTGCCAAAGGAAAAGCCGGCCTCGCTGGTGGTGCTTCTTTCGGATGCCGGCGGTTGGACGGACAAGGAGCAGGCGATTGCGGAGACCCTGTCGGCTGCCAAGTCTGTTGTCATCGGGATCGATCTCAAGGCCTATCTCGCGTCGCTCGCCAAGGACGATGGCGATTGCATCTACATGGTCTCGGATATCGAATCGCTCAGCCAGCAGATCCAGCGCATGGTCGGCACGGACGCCTATCAGCTGCCAGTTGTCGCGGGTGTCGGTGCCGGCGGCGCAATGGCATTGGCAATTGCCGCCCAAACCCCGCCTGCCACCATCGGCCAGACGCTGGCGATCGATCCGGAAGAGGGGATCACCCTTGGCAAGCAACTTTGCACGCCGGCTGAAAAGGTAAAAAAGGGCGACCGGATGGTCTATGGCCTGACCGATGGTGCCTTGCCGGACCCGGTCTCCGTCGTATTTTCGCAGGCCGCATCGTCGGACGGGCGGGCCCATGTCGCAGCGCTCGTCGCGAAACATCCAGATATCGCCCAGGAAGACAGCGACGACGATGCTTATACGGCGCTGTCCGACCATCTTGCCGATCTGATCGAGAATGAGAGCGATGCCGGAAACCCGTTCGGGTTGCCCTTGACGATCCTTGAGGCTAAGCCGACCCGCGACACCATGGCGGTGATCTATTCGGGGGACGGCGGCTGGCGCGACATCGACAAGGAGGTCGGCGACGTGCTGCAGCGAGAGGGCGTTCCGGTCGTCGGCTTCGATTCCCTGCATTACTTCTGGTCGGAGCGCGATCCGCAGGCAACGGCCGACGATCTGGCCAAGGTGATGAGCTATTACCGAAAGCACTGGAACGTCCGCAACGTGCTTTTGATCGGTTACTCTTTCGGTGCCGACATCTTGCCGCGCACCTTCAACCTGCTGCCGGCAGGCGAGCGGGCGCATGTGCGCCAGGTCACGCTGATGGCGCTGTCGCATATGGTCGACTACAAGGTTTCCGTGCTCGGCTGGCTTGGGGCGGACGGCGATGGCAAGGGCGGCGACCCGCTCAACGACATCAAGCGCATCGACCCGGCACTCGTGCAATGCATATACGGCACCGACGAAGAGGATGATGCCTGCCCCAAACTCAAGGGCACAGGCGTCGACGTCATTGCCATAGAAGGTGGTCACCACTTCGACGAGGACTATCCGGCTCTGACGCGGAGGGTGCTCGATGCGCTCGACCGGCGGCTGGCGTCGGCGAAGTAAGCGGCTGCATCATCTGGCCTTTCCAATGTCTAAGGCCGGCAAAGGATCAGGCAGCGGGCGAAATCAGCGTCGCAGTTGTTTCGCCGGCGTTGTTGACGACGGCGCGGCCAGCTTCCATGCGCACCTTGCCTTCCGCCATCAGCCTCAGCGCCATCGGATAGGTGCGGTGCTCGACAGTCAGCACGCGAGCCGCAAGGCTGTCGGCCGTGTCGCCGGGCACGACCGGAACGACCGCCTGGGCGACGATCGGACCTTCGTCCATGCCTTCGGTAACGAAATGCACGGTGCAGCCGGCGACCTTCATGCCGGCGTCGATCGCGCGCTGGTGGGTGTGCAGACCCGGGAAGAGCGGCAGCAGCGACGGATGAATGTTGAGGATCCGTCCCTCGTGGCGCTGGATGAAGGCTGCCGAAAGCAGGCGCATGTAACCGGCCAGGCAGATGATGTCGGGCGACAGGCGGTCAAGCTCGGCGAGGATTGCCGCCTCGTGGGCGTCCTTGCTGTCGAAATCCGTACGCAGGAAGCTGCGCGTGGGGATACCCAGTGCGGCTGCCTTGGCGAGGCCGCCGGCATCCGCCTTGTCGGCGATGACGGCAACGATTTCGGCCGGGAAACCCGGCTCGGCCGCCGCCTTCGCAAGCGCCAGCATGTTCGAGCCGCCGCCCGAAATGAAGACGACGACCCGTTTCCTGGCGCTCGAGACCTCAGTCATCATAGGGCGAGGGTGCCCTTGTAGATCGTGCCAGCGGCACCGTCTTCGCGCGCGACCATCCGACCGAGCGAAAACACTGTCTCGCCTTCTGCCGTCAGCACGGCGGAAACCTCGGCAGCCTTGTCGGCCGGAACGACGACGATCATGCCGACGCCGCAGTTGAACGTGCGCAGCATCTCGTTTGCGGCAACGCCACCGGTCTGGGCAAGCCACGAGAACACTTTTGGCGCCTTGATCGCGTCAAGGTCGATCTCGGCTGCCAGGTGCTTCGGCAGCACGCGCGGAATGTTCTCCGGGAAGCCACCGCCGGTGATATGGGCGAGCGCCTTGATTGCGCCGGTTTCGCGGATCGCCTTCAGGAGCGGTTTTACGTAGATGCGCGTCGGCGTCATCAGCAGGTCGGCGAGCGTGCCTTCGCCGAACGGGGCAGGGGCATCCCAGGCAAGGCCCGAGAGCGCGACGATCTTGCGCACCAGCGAATAGCCATTGGAGTGCACGCCGGAGGAGGCGAGGCCGAGGATGACGTCGCCTTCGGTGATGTCTCCGGCCGGCAGCAACTGCCCGCGCTCGGCTGCACCAACGGCAAAACCTGCGAGGTCGTAGTCACCGCCCGAATACATGCCCGGCATTTCGGCCGTTTCGCCGCCGATCAGCGCGCAACCGGATTCACGGCAGCCAGCGGCAATGCCGGCGACAATCGCGGCACCCTGGTCCGGGTCGAGCTTTCCGGTCGCGAAATAGTCGAGGAAGAACAGCGGCTCGGCGCCCTGGACCACGAGATCGTTGACGCACATGGCGACGAGGTCGATGCCGACGGTGTCGTGCTTGTTGGCGTCGATCGCGATCTTCAGCTTGGTGCCGACGCCATCATTGGCGGCAACCAGAACCGGGTCGCTGAAGCCTGCAGCCTTCAGATCGAAAAGGCCGCCAAAACCGCCGATCTCGCCGTCGGCACCAGGCCGCCGGGTGGAGCGCACATGCGGCTTGATCTTCTCGACCATGAGGTTGCCGGCGTCGATATCCACGCCTGCGTCGCTATAGGTGAGGCCGTTCTTTCCCGACTGGCTCATGCTCGTTCTCCAAGGCTCGTCGTGCGACAGGTATTTTGCGGATGCGATTGGCACGGGAGCCAAGGGAGTGCAAGCCGAGAGGTCTCGTTGAAGGCGTTTTTTCAACATTTTGCCCATATCCCACCGTGGAAGCTGGCCCGCCTTGTGCCAAACCACTCTGGCGCATGCCGTCAGGCTTGACCGGTGACCGCGCCGCCCCCTATCTCCTTGTTATGCGTGAAAGGCGTGAGCAGGGCTTAGAAGCGGTCGAGGAAACGCATTTGCGGCCTTTCGCCAGCATCTCGCCCGCGCTTGTGAAAAAACGATCACGTTAATAGGTTCAGGTCGATCCAACCAGAACTCATCGCGATCTAAAGGGAGTGTCATGGATACGAAGGTCAGCGGTTCCGGATTGCAGCGCCAGATTGTCTTCTGGCTGCTGGTGCTTGCCGCCTTCATTGCCTTCCTCATGGTCTTCAGCTCGATCCTGTTGCCGTTCCTCGCCGGCATGGCGCTCGCCTATTTCCTCGATCCGGTCGCCGACCGGCTTGAGCGCCTGGGCCTGAGCCGGCTGATGGCGACGGTCGGTATCCTGGTTGGTTTCGTCGTGGTCTTCGTGCTGGCATTGATGGTGATCATACCGGTCATCGTCAGCCAGGCCTCCGATTTCATTGCCAACATCCCCGGTTATGCTGCCAAGCTGCAGGTGCTGGTCAACGAGGCACAGACGCGGCTCATCCCCGACTGGCTGGCAAGCCAGATGCCGTCGATCAAGCAGAGTTCTGGAAAGCTCCTGGAGCAGGCCGCTGCCTTCGTCGGCACGCTCTTCCAGCAGATCTGGAACTCCGGCGTGGCGCTGCTCGATGTCATCTCGCTTCTGGTCGTCACCCCGGTCGTTGCCTTCTACCTGCTGCTTGACTGGGACCGCATGGTCGACAAGGTCGACAGCTGGGTTCCGCGTGACTACGTCTCCGATGTGCGCCAGATTGCCCGCGACATGAACACGACGATTGCCGGCTTCGTGCGCGGCCAGGGTTCGCTGTGCGTCATTCTCGGCCTCTATTACGGCATCGGCCTGTCGCTGGTCGGCCTCAATTTCGGTCTGCTGATCGGCCTTTTTGCCGGCATGATCAGCTTCATTCCCTATGTCGGATCCCTGGTTGGCCTCGTGCTGGCGGTCGGTGTGGCTCTGGTCCAGTTCTGGCCGGACTACCTCTGGATCGGCCTCGTGCTCGCCGTCTTCTTCACCGGCCAGTTCATGGAGGGCAACATCCTCCAGCCAAAGCTGGTGGGCAAAAGCGTCGGGCTGCATCCCGTCTGGCTGATGTTTGCGCTGCTTGCCTTCGGTGCGCTCTTCGGCTTCGTCGGTCTGCTGGTGGCGGTGCCGGCGGCGGCAGCCATTGGCGTGCTTGTCCGCTTCGGTATACAGCGGTACCTTGATAGCGATCTCTATCATGGGCACGGCAAGGCTGCGGACAAGAAGGCCAAGAGCGACAAGGCCGCCTGATTTCCGACGATTGTCCCGAGTACAGCATGACAAAACGCCCATTCGAACAATTGCCTCTGGCCTTTGAGCATGACCCCGCGACGGGCCGTGACGATCTTCTCGTGTCTGATCGGCTGAGCGCGGCTATCGCGATCGTCGACCATTGGCCCGACTGGCCGTCGCCGGTCGTCATCATCGCCGGGCCGGTTGGCTCCGGCAAATCGCATCTCGCCAGTATCTGGAAGGAGCGGGCAGGGGCCGAGGCGATACACCCGCTTGCCGGCTCCGATGCAGCCCTGATTGCGGCGCAGCGCCCGGTGCTTTTCGAGGATGCCGACCGCAGTGGCTTTGATGACACCACGCTCTTCCACGTGATCAACAGCGTGCGCCAGCATGGTACCGGTCTGTTGATGACCACGCGGCTGTGGCCGATGTCCTGGCCGGCCAAGCTTCCCGACCTTCGCTCACGCCTGAAGGCGGCGACCGTCGTCGAGATCGGCGAGCCGGACGACGAACTGTTGACGCAGGTGCTGATCAAGCTCTTTGCCGACCGCCAGCTCTTCGTCGATGAGCGGCTCGTCGGCTATATTGTCCAGCGCATGGAACGGTCGCTCGAGGCGGCGCAGACGATCGTTGAGCGCATCGACCGCCTGGCGCTCTCGCGTGGCACGAAACTGACCCGCGCGCTTGCGTCAGAAGTTCTCGAAGAGCTTGGAAATCAGCGGCGGTCCGATTGACTGTCACAGAACCGTCGTCAAACTGGGATAGCCGGTGCAGCCGGAGCAATAGGATTTGATCAGCATGGACAACGCGATATCTGCGGTGAATGAAAATCAGGCGTCGGCAGAAGATGTCGATCTGCTGACCAGCCCGCAGCGCTTCATCAATCGCGAATTCTCCTGGCTGCAATTCAATCGCCGTGTGCTTGAGGAAACGCTGAACACTGCGCACCCGCTTTTGGAGCGCGTCCGCTTCCTGTCGATCTCGGCCGCCAACCTCGACGAGTTCTTCATGGTGCGCGTCGCCGGCCTCGAAGGACAGGTGCGTCAGGGCCTCTCCATGCGCTCGCCCGACGGCAAGACGCCGGTCGAGCAACTCGAGGACATCCTGAAGGAAATCGACAACCTGCAGATGGAGCAGCAGGCCTCGCTGGCCGTGCTGCAGCAGTATCTCGCCAAGGAAGATATCCTGATCGTGCGCCCGGCGTCGCTGTCGGCGCAGGACAGGAGCTGGCTTGCCAACGAGTTCGACCAGTCGATCTTCCCGGTGCTGACGCCACTGTCGATCGACCCGGCTCACCCGTTCCCGTTCATCCCGAACCTCGGCTTCTCGATGGGCCTGCAGCTCGTCAGCAAGACCGGGCGCGAGCCGATGACGGCACTTCTGCGCCTGCCGGTCGCGCTTGACCGCTTCATCCGGCTGCCAGACGTCAAGAACGTCATCCGCTACATCACGCTGGAAGACATGGTCAGCCAGTTCATCGATCGGCTGTTCCCCGGCTACGAAGTCAGGGGTTCCGGTACCTTCCGCATCATCCGCGACAGCGATATTGAAGTGGAGGAAGAAGCCGAAGACCTGGTGCGCTTCTTCGAAACCGCTCTGAAACGCCGCCGCCGCGGTTCGGTGATCCGCATCGAGACCGATTCGGAGATGCCGGCGTCGCTGCGCCAGTTCGTCGTACAGGAACTTGGTGTGCCGGAAAACCGCATTGCGGTTCTCCCCGGCCTCTTGGCCCTCAACACGCTCTCGGAAATCACCAAGGCGCCGCGCGACGACCTGCGGTTCGACCCCTACAATCCGCGCTTTCCCGAGCGCGTGCGCGAACATGCCGGTGACTGCCTGGCGGCGATCCGCGAGAAGGACATGGTGGTTCACCACCCCTACGAATCCTTCGACGTCGTGGTGCAGTTCCTGCTGCAGGCGGCGCGCGATCCGGATGTGGTCGCCATCAAGCAGACGCTCTACCGTACCTCGAACGACAGCCCGATCGTGCGTGCGCTGATCGATGCGGCCGAGGCCGGCAAGTCGGTGACGGCGCTGGTCGAGCTCAAGGCCCGCTTCGACGAAGAGGCCAACATCCGCTGGGCGCGCGACCTCGAACGCGCTGGCGTGCAGGTGGTCTTCGGCTTCATCGAATTGAAGACCCACGCCAAGATGTCGATGGTGGTCCGGCGCGAGGAAGGTAAGCTCCGAACTTACTGCCACCTTGGCACCGGCAACTACCACCCGGTGACGGCGAAGATCTACACCGACCTGTCGTTCTTCACCTGCAACCCTGTCATCGCCCATGACATGGCCAACATCTTCAACTTCATCACCGGCTATGGCGAGCCGGAGGCGGGCATGAAGCTGGCGGTCTCGCCGCACACGCTGCGTCCGCGTATCTTGAAGCATGTCGAGGAGGAAATCGAGCACGCCAAGGCCGGACGGCCGGCAGCGATCTGGATGAAGATGAACTCGCTCGTCGACCCGGACATCATCGACTCGCTCTACAAGGCGAGCCGCGCCGGTGTCGAGATCGATCTCGTGGTGCGTGGCATCTGCTGCCTGCGTCCGCAGGTCCCGGGGCTCTCGGACAACATCCGTGTCAAGTCCATCGTCGGCCGTTTCCTTGAACATTCCCGCATATTCTGCTTCGGTAACGGACATGGGCTTCCATCGGAAAATGCCCTTGTCTATATCGGCTCGGCGGATATTATGCCGCGCAATCTGGACCGGCGGGTCGAGACGCTCGTGCCTCTCATCAACCGGACCGTACACGAACAGGTTCTGTCGCAGATCATGCTGGGCAATCTCATCGACAACCAGCAGAGCTACGAAATTCTTCCGGATGGCACCTCTCGCCGGATGGAAGTCGGCAAGGATGCCGAGCCTTTCAATGCGCAGCACTACTTCATGACCAATCCCAGCCTCTCCGGCCGGGGTGAGGCCCTGAAGTCCAGTGCACCGAAGCTCATTGCCGGCTGGAAGAGCGGCTGGCGCAAATAAACTGGAATTGCATGGTCGAGTCTGAAGCGCAGGGGCGTCTGCCCGGCATCCGCCCCGTTTCCGTTATCGATATCGGTTCGAACTCCATTCGTCTTGTCGTCTATGAAGGCCTGAACCGCTCGCCGGCCATGCTGTTCAACGAAAAGGTGATGTGCGGTCTCGGCAAGGGCATCGATGCCACCGGTCGCATGGACGAAGAGAGCGTCGAGCGGGCGCTGAAGGCGTTGCATCGCTTTCATGCGCTCTCTCAGCAGGCGCGTGCGACGCAAGTCTATGTACTTGCGACTGCCGCCGCTCGCGAGGCGAGCAACGGTCCCGCCTTCATCGCGAAGGCAGAAGCGATCCTCGGCCACAAGGTCCGCATCCTAACGGGTGAGGAAGAAGCCTATTACTCCGCCATGGGCATCGTCAGCGGCTATTACGATCCCGATGGCGTCGTCGGCGACCTTGGCGGTGGCTCTCTTGAACTCGTCGAGGTCAAGGGAACGAAGATCGGCACCGGCATCACCTTGCCGCTCGGTGGTATCCGCCTGTTCGAGCACAGCAATGGTTCGCTGACCAAGGCGCGCGCCTGGGTGCGAAAGTTCATGAAGAGCTCTCCGGTGCTGAAGACCGGGGCGGGTCGCACCTTCTACGCTGTCGGCGGTACATGGCGATCGATCGCCAAACTGCACATGGAAATCCGCGATTATCCGCTGCACATGATGCAGGGTTACGAGATCTCCTACGACGAGGCGATGGCGCTATTGCCCGAGGTGATCGAGCCGAAGAACATCAAGCCTTCGGCCTATCAGACGATCTCGAAGAGCCGCCGCAGCCTGCTGCCCTTCGGGGCGATCGCGATGCAGGAGGCGCTGTCGATCATGAAGCCGGAGCGGATTTCGTTCTCGGCACTTGGCGTGCGCGAAGGCTACCTGTTCTCGCTGCTCAACGATCATGAGCGCGCCCAGGATCCGTTGCTGGCTGCGGCAAACGAAATCGCCATCCTGCGCGCCCGCTCGCCGGAGCATGCGCGCGAGCTTGCCGACTGGACCGGGCGGATGGTGCCGTTCTTCGGTATCGAGGAAACCGAGGAGGAAAGCCGCTACCGGCAGGCCGCATGCCTGCTCGCCGATATCAGCTGGCGCGCCCACCCCGACTATCGTGGCCTGCAGGCGCTGAACATCATCGCCCACTCGACCTTCTCGGGTATCACCCATGCGGGCCGCGCCTATATCGCACTTGCCAACTATTATCGTTTCGAGGGGCTGAACGACGACGGCGCTACCGGGGCGCTTACCGGAATCACCACGCCGCGCCTGCTGGAGTTGGCAAAGCTGCTCGGCGGCCTTTTGCGCGTGGCCTATCTCTTCTCGGCTTCAATGCCCGGCGTCGCGCGGAACCTGACCTTCCGCAAATCGTCCCAGCTGGATGTGGACCTGGAGATCGTGGTGCCCGCGGCCTATTCCGAGTTTGAAGGCGAGCGGCTCGACGGCCGGCTGCAGCAACTCGGAAAGCTCACCGGAAAGAAGCTCGCCTTCCACTTCGAAAGCTGATGGCGAGAGTACCCGGATCAACCGGGACCGGATCAACAGAAGAGGGCGCGCGAAGGTCGGTTCGCGCGCCCTTTTTGATTATTCAGCCTTCAGGAAGTCGCCGACTTCGAGCAGCACGAATTCATTGTCGTCAGCCTTGTCGAGCGAACGGCCGGCCGAGAACGGCAGGTTGTTGTCGTTGCCGACGATGATGTGGGTCTCATCGACGCGGTCGACATTCTCGATTGTGACGAAGGGCATGTCGTAGAAACCTTCGCCGCCACCCTGGCGCTTCTTGTTCTCGGGGTCTGCGATCTTCAGCAGATCGATATAGCCGATCTTGCGCACGGCCTTGCCGACATTGCTGTCGTCAAAGGCGATCTTGTAGATGCGCTTGACCTTGGATCCGGTGGCAAAGCAGTCCGGCTTCGGGTCCTTCGGATCGGCGCAGGCCTTGTCGACGGTTCCGGCACCGTTGTCACGCTCGATCACCAGCGCTGTCTTGTCGTCGAGCATGTTGAAGTCACCAATCGCTTCGCCGCCTTCAGCAAGCGGATAGAGCCAGTTGCGGCCGGTCCAGGCCTTGGTTGTGACATCGAGCTCGATGATGCGCAGCGCCGGGCCGCCCTCGGCCTGCTCGACCGTTTCGCTATCGGTCCAGAGCGGGCCTTCGAGCAGGCCATAGAGCTTGCCGCCGTCCTTAGACAGCGCCATGCCCTCATAGCCGCCCGAGCGCTTCAGGTTGAAGGCGGGCGTCTTCTTCGACGGATCGGCCTGCAGCGTCAGCGTCGGGTTGTCGGGCGAAAGGACCGGCTTGCCGTCGACCGTCGTTAGGATCACGTCGGTCAGCTTGCCGTCGAGATCGAACTTGAGAATGTACGGGCCAAACTCTTCACCCACCCAGAAGCCGTCGGAAACCGGCTGGATCGATTCGACGTCGAAGTCAGCACCGGTGAGATAACGCTTGTCGGAACCTTCCATGACGATCGGGAAGGGGGCCTTCTCGTCCGGGTCGGTCAAAAACAGCGTCTTCAGCGCCTCGACCTTGCCGGCGTCCCAGTCCATCTTCACATGGTGCAGCATCAGCATGACGTCGGTGGAGTTGAGCTTGTTGCCGAAGCCGTTATCAGAAAGGCTCCAGAAGGTGCCGTCTTCCATCGCCTTGATGCCGGAGAAACCCTGCATCGGCTGGCCGTCAAACGGTAGCGAGAGGCCGGTCAGGCGCACACCGTCCTTGCCGGGGACCGTGCCGAGTGCTTCGGCGCGCTTGCGATCGGGAGTGGTGAACTTTCCCGAGGTTTTCAAGTGGTCAGGTGCGTCGGCAGGAGCCGCGACGATCGTGTTTGCCGACAGGATCGCGTGACCCTTCAGCGTTGCCGTGAAGGACTTTTCCTCGGCCGAGGCGGCCATTGTCATCAAAAGGGTCAGTGCCGCGGTGGCGAGAAGCGTTTTCGTCATGAAAGTCACCATGGGTTGGAGGCTAAAGACGGCAACCCGATAGGCGGCTTTGATGACGGTTGGGTGATGCTTGCTTTACAACCGGATGAAGCTTTGGTGACAGGCTCAGCCGGCGACTGCGAGGTTTGCCCAACGCCCGGGAGTGATGCCGTAGGCCCGCTTGAAGTGACGGGTAAAATGCGCCTGATCGGCAAAGCCGGTTTCAAGCGCGGCGCCCGCAAGGCTCTCACCTTTGGCGATCATTTGCCGCGCACGCTCCAGCCGCCGCATCAAGAGATAGCGGTGCGGGCTAGTGCCAAGCACCTTGCGGAATTGCCGCGCCAGCGTGAACCGGTCGAGCCCGCTGACTGCCTCCAGTTGAGGGGATCCGACCGGTCGCTCGAGATTGGCGCGGAGGTACTCGGTTGCCTGGAGGACGGCATGCTTATCCAACGTGCGGGCCTGGTGGCTGGCGACCCCGGCATGGCGACAAAGGCCCTCGGCGATCCTTGCGAGAATGTCGTCAAGCGCCAGGTCGTCGATGCTGTTGTCGAGGTCCATCACCGCCTCGCCGATCGCCTGCCTGAGAGCTTCGTCCCCCACGACCGGCGCAGCGACGAAGGGCAGGGAGCCGCCCGCAGTGTCGAGGGCGGCAAGCAGTCGCTCCGGCTGCAGATACATCATCCGGTAGCGCAAGCCGATATCTGTTCCCGCGCCGCCGTCGTGGACCTCGTCAGGATGGATGATGATGATGCTGCCGGGATTGCTGAACCGGCTTTCGCCCCGGTACTGGAACGTCTGGACGCCGCCAAGCGTCACGCCGATCGCATAGGTATCGTGACGGTGCGGCTCGAAGAACTTCCCATGCAGCCGCGCCTCAATGCGCTCGATGCCATCGATGGCCGGAGCGACGCGAATGCCGTCGCCGGGCGTGCCGCACAATCGTTCAAGATCGATGACGGCATCCTCCGATATTGCGTCTTCCGGCACGCCCTGCCGGGCTGAAATGGAGATGACCGACATGTTCGATACCAAGTTTGCGATCATATTGCGCGAAGACCTTGCCACCTGGCAGAAGCTGAACGTCACCGCCTTCCTCGCCACGGGAATTGCCGGGCAGAAGCCCGGCATCATCGGCGAAGATTATCGCGACGGTGCCGGCAACGTCTACAACGCCTTAAGTGTGCAGCCGATCATTGTGCTAGCCGCAGATGGGAAGACGCTGGGCAATATTCAACGGCGCGCGATCGAAAGGGACGTGCGAGCGTCGATCTATGTCGATGCCATGTTCGCCACCGGGCACGACAGCGCCAATCGTGCGGTCTTCGCCGAAACGCGTCCTGATGATGCGGCGGTCGCAGGGATAGCCATCCACGCCGACAAGAAGCTGGTCGACAAGATCACCAAGGGTGCGAAGTTGCATGGTTGAGGCGATCTATTCGGCCGGATTGGCGGCAAGCGCAGGCGTCGCGCCAGCCACCTTGAGAGCCAGGACCCCGAGCTTCTGGCCGCGCCCCTTGACGGCATGTTCGCCTAGGTCCTCGACCCGGACGTAGTGCGGCAGCCGCATCTTGCGGGCAAGGTCCGTAGAGACCAACACCTGGTGCCCAAGCGTCTTGCAGAAGCCTTCGAGCCGCGCCGTGGTGTTCACCGTGTCGCCGAAATAGGTGATCTTGTGCCGGTCCAGGCCGATTTCGGCGGCAACGATGGTCCCGCCGTGAAGGGCAGCGCGCAAGCGCGGTACCTCGCCGAACTCCTTCTGCCAGCGATGCGCGTCGGAATCGATGGTCTCCAATATGTCGAAGACGCAATGGATACAGGCGGCGTTTTTCGTGGCCCGGTCGAACGGCCAGGTAATCACGGCGGCATCGCCGACATAGTCGTCGATCGACCCGCGATAACGCAGAACCGGGTCGGCGATGGTCGAGAACAGCTTGCCGAGGTACTCCTGCATCCTGAGATCGCCGTTGCGCTCGGCATAGGATGTCGACCCGGCGAGATCGATGAACAGGAAGACGCGCTCTTCCTGGATCGGCTTGCGATAGCGCCCTGTGAGGAGGCTCAAGAACACGTCGCGCCCAAGAAGTTCACGCACCCTGAGGATAAAGACCAGCGAACCCGAGATCACCAGTGCATAGAGCAGTACGGTCTTGGAGGGCATCATCGCCTCCATCCAGTAATCCTCTCCGAAGGCGCCGCTTGTCTGCATGATCAGGCCGGCGGTCGCGTAGCCGACGTCGAGAAGCACAAAGTAGATCACCAACGAGGCGACGAAAAACATCGGTGTCGAGAAGGCGTGAATCCGTCGGTTGAGGCGTCGGAAAATGATGCGTCGCTCGAACGCAATGATCGGCGTGCACATGAACAGTGCATAGGTCGCACCGATCAGGGCGCCTGTGCCATAGGCAATCCAGGCATAGATGGCTCCGGCGGCGGCAACCACCAGCAGCAGGAGAAGTCCTTCGAAAGTGGAGAAACGCCAACGCATGCGGAGAACCCCGGTCACGGAAGAGGCGGGCGCGTGTTCCGATCGGCACGATTGCGCCCCGGCACCTCGACATCGTTCTCACCCCGTTTGCGACGATGGTGATTCCGAGCCGCCGGCCCTCAGCTAGAGCTGGATTCGGGCGGAAAATTGTCCCGCCCGCCTGCGCTCAACCGCCGAGCTCCACCGTCTCGATCTTCTTGTCGACGAAGCGAAGCGCCACTTCGCCGCTGATCAGCTTCAGCGCGGTTTCGCCGAACAGTTCGCGGCGCCAGCCTTTGAGCGCGCCGACATCGGCTTTCTCGCCTTCAGCGGCGATCCTGTCGAGATCGTCGCTGTTGGCGATGATCTTGGCGGCGACGCCCTGTTTCTCGGCGATGAGCTTCAGCAGCACCTTCAGCATCTCGCTTGCAGCCGCAGCGCCCTCCGGTGTGTGGCTCGGTCGCGGCAGCTTCGGCAGGTCGGTCTTCGGGATGGCGAGCGCCTCGTTGACCGCCTCGACGATGGCCGCACCGGCGCTGGAGCGCTCCCAGCCCTTCGGAATGGTTCTGAGCCGTCCCAGGGCCTCCGTATCCTTCGGCTGCTGCTGCGCAATCTCGTAGATGGCATCATCCTTCAGGATGCGTCCGCGCGGCACATTGCGGGCGCGAGCCTCGCGCTCGCGCCAAGCGGCGACCGTTTTCAAGACGGCGAGTTCGATCGGCTTCTTGACGCGCATCTTCAGGCGCTGCCAGGCATCATCGGGATGCAGGTCGTAGGTGTCGCGGGCCTCAAGGATCGCCATCTCCTCGGTCAGCCAGAGCGAGCGTCCCTCGCGCTCGAGTTCGGTCGTCAGATGCTTGTAGATGTCGCGCAGATGCGTGACGTCGGCCAGCGCATAGTCGAGCTGCTTTTCGGTCAGCGGCCGGCGGCTCCAGTCGGTAAAACGCGACGACTTGTCGATCTGGTTGCCAGTCACGCGGCTGACGAGCTGGTCGTAGGAGACACTGTCGCCGAAGCCACAGACCATGGCTGCGACCTGGGTGTCGAAGATCGGGTGCGGAATGAGATTGCCGAGATGGAAGATGATCTCGATGTCCTGGCGCGCGGCATGGAACACCTTGACAACGTCAGGATTGGCCATCAGCGCGAAGAAGGGCGCAAGATCGATGCCCTTGGCCATCGGATCGACAATGACGGCGAGATCCGGGCTCGCCATCTGGATCAGGCAGAGCTCCGGCCAGAAGGTCGTCTCGCGCAGGAATTCGGTATCGATCGTAATATAATTTGAAAGGGCCAGCTGCTGGCAGGCGGCCTCAAGGTCTGCGGTTGTTTCAATCATCAGATTTAAATCACTGTGGCAAAAATGCGGCTTGGATTTTCGTGTAGCCCGTCGCGGCATCTGTCACAATCGAAATCTCAGACGATCTTGAAATAACCCGTCATCCCGGTCTTCTGGTGTTCGATGATGTGGCAATGAATGACCCAATCGCCCAGATTGTCTGCCACAAGTGCCACTTCCGCCTGTTCGTCGGGCAAAAGCAGGATCGTATCGGTTGGCGGCGGCAGGAAGGTCCGCTTGTTGGACGAGAGGATGCGGAAGCTCAGGCCGTGCAGATGGATCGGATGGGCGTGCGGCGTCCGGTTGGCGATCTCAAGCACATAGCTCCTGCCGAATTTCATCTCCTCGATCGGCGCGATCGGGTCGGGCGTGTCGCCCGGCCACGGCACCTTGTTGATCGCCCAGAACGTGTAGCCGAGCGAACCGCAGATCGACGGCGTCGCCTTGTGTTCGGCGGTCGCCGTAAGCTCGATCGGCACGCGGGTCGCAACGGACAGGTCCGCCTCGGCGATGGGATTTGCGGGCAGGGCGCCGACATCGCGTAGGTCGCGTTTCAGCGACGCACCTTTCGCCCGGAAGCGCGCGATGGTCCAGGGATGCGATCCGCGGAAGTTGCCAAGCGCAACCTCCTGGCCTTCGGCGTCGGGCATGCGAAGCACAAGGTCGATGCGCTGGCCGGGGCCGAAGTCGTAGCGGTCGAGCGCAAACGGCTTGTCGACCGGATTGCCGTCGAGGGCGATCACCACCGCCGCCGCGCCTTCAAGTCCGATCGTGTAGATGCGGGTTACGTCGGTGGCGGCGATCCGCACACGAACAAGTCCGCCGGCCGGTACATCGTAAGTCGGCTCCTGCTGCCAATTGGCGGTGCGCACCGTGCCATAGGTGCCGCCACGGGCCGCGTCGCGGGGCCTGAAGGCGTCGATGAAAGCGCCGCCAGCACCCAGTCGCCAGTCGCGAAGGTTGAGCACGATCTCGGCGTCGAACGCTGGGTCCTCGGGGTTCTCGACGACGATCACGCCGGTCAGGCCGCTTCCCATTTGGGTGAGCGTATTGCAGTGCGGGTGATACCAGAAGGTGCCGGCATCCGGCGGCGTGAACACGTAGTCGAAAGGGTCACCCGGATAGACATAGGGTTGCGTCAGTTCAGGCACGCCGTCCATGGCATTGGCGATCCTGAGGCCGTGCCAGTGTACCGTCGTCGGCTCGTCCAGCCGGTTGATGAGACGCGCGGCAAAGGGCTCGCCCTTGCGCATGCGCAGCACGGGCGGCATGGCGCTCGTGGGCGCCTCTCCCATCCCGTAGGTCATCACTTTTGGCGTGATCCCGCCTGCAGCGATCTTCGCTTCCGTCAACTGTGCCGTCAGAAGCTGCGGGTCCGGTGCAGCACCTGCGCGCGCGGCCATGCCCGCGCCAAGCGCGAATGCGCCTCCGAGGGCTGCAGAGCCTTGAAGAAAGGTGCGGCGACTGATGACGGGCATTTCGGCAATCTCGACAATTTGTTACGTCGCCACCGATTTAAACCTGATTGGTGCATTCAGCAATTCGACGCGTCGCGCGCATCTTGCCGCAGGGTATTAGCTGTCCTTGCGCTTGTGATTGTTGCCCGCCGCAAGCTTGTTGAAGAAGGAGGACGTGCGCAGCAAATTGCGAAACGGCATGGCCCGCGCTGCCGTTGGTACGGGGCCGCGCGCCGTCATGCGCTGCAGCGTGTAGAGCATGAACAGGAACAGGATCGCGGCCGTGTAGATGAAGAGAGCCTGCGGCCCGAAGAGCTCGAGCAGGAACGAGGCAAACAGCGGCCCGATGATTGCTCCGAGCGACCAGAAGAACAGCATGCCGGCGGAAACCAGCGCGTGCTGGCCCTCCGCCGCATGGTCGTTGGCATGCGCCGAACAGAGCGAATAGAGCGGCATGGCAAAGGCGCCGAACAGGAAGATGCCGGCAAAGTTCAGCCATTCGTCGTTGCCGGCGCCAAAGGCCAGGAACAGGCCGGCGAGCAGCGAGCCGAAGGTGGCAATCAGGATGATCAGCCGGCGGTCGATCCGGTCGGAATAGTGGCCGAGCGGATATTGCAGCACAACGCCGCCGATGATGCCGGCGCTCATGAAGGTGGCGATCGCCGTCACCGACAGGCCGATCCCTTGCGCATAGATCGGCCCGAGCGAGCGGAAGGCGGCATTGGTGAGGCCGACGACGATGCAGCCGACGGTCGCAAGCGGCGAGATGTTCCAGAGCGCCTTGACGTCGAAGCGGATCGCTTCCGGCGCCACCGGGCTCGATCGGTCGGCAAAGGAGATCGGAACCAGCGACAGCGTCAGCGCCATGGAGATGATGGCAAAGAGCTCGAATCCGCCAAGCCCGATGCCGGGGATGACATATTGCGCAGCCGTCACCGAGCCGAGATCGACGAGGCGGTAGACAGAAAGTGTCCGTGCCCGGTTCGCGTTGGTGACGCTGGCGTTCAGCCAGCTTTCGACCGTTGCGAACAGGCAGGCGAAACAGATGCCGGCCAGGAGCCGCATCAGGAACCACATCAGCGGATTGATGACGAGCACCATCGAGATGGCGGCGGCGGATGCGATTGCCGCCATCGCCGAGAAGGTGCGGATATGGCCGATGGAACGCAGGATGCGGGTGACATAGACGCAGCCGAGCGCGAAGCCGATATTATATCCGGCGCCAACGATACCGATCACCGATGTCGAGAAACCCTCCTCCAGCGCGCGCAGCGAGATGAACGTGCCCTGCAGGCCGTTGCCGCCGATGAGGATGCCTGCGGTAACGAGAAGGGGGATGAGCGGGCGAATCTGAGACATGGGGCAGGCGACATCCGGGAAAGCGGCCGCGACTCGGGGGATCCCTGTGGGCCTTGCAATGTGTAGCCCCGCATGTTGCGGCCGGACAGTCCCGAATTGTGACGATTGCCGTTCTTTTCGCTGCATTTCGGCCGCCTTCTGCCACAAGCAGTCTTGGACTGGCCCTTACCTTCGTTTACAACGCACCTCCATCGGGGCGGCAGTGGGCGCTGCAGCTTGACAAAGGCTGCGCATCATGCGCTTTTCCGCCCGATTTTGACCATCTTGCCGCGCGCTGTGTCCCACGAGCTTGCGCGGCTCTTTGCAATTCCGGGATATGACGATGCACCGTTACCGCAGCCACACCTGTGCCGCCCTCCGCAAGTCGGATGTCGGCTCCACCGTTCGCCTCTCCGGCTGGGTCCACCGCGTCCGCGACCATGGCGGCGTTCTCTTCATCGACCTGCGCGACCACTATGGTCTCACTCAGGTCGTCGCCGATCCGGATAGCCCGGCCTTCAAGGTCGCCGAAACCGTTCGCGGCGAGTGGGTGATCCGCATCGACGGCCTCGTCAAGGCCCGCACCGAAGACACCGTCAACAAGGGCATGCCGACCGGCGAGATCGAGCTTTACGCTCAGGAGATCGAGGTCCTCTCGGCTGCCAAGGAACTGCCGCTGCCGGTGTTCGGCGAGCCCGACTATCCGGAAGACGTGCGCCTCAAGTACCGCTTCCTCGACCTGCGCCGCGACACGCTGCACAAGAACATCGTCAAGCGCACCCAGATCATCTCGTCGATGCGCCGCCACATGGGCGAAGTCGGCTTTACCGAATACACGACCCCGATCCTGACCGCGTCGTCGCCGGAAGGCGCGCGCGACTTCCTGGTTCCGTCGCGCATCCACCCCGGCAACTTCTATGCCCTGCCGCAGGCGCCGCAGCAGTACAAGCAGTTGCTGATGGTTGCCGGTTTCGACCGTTACTTCCAGATCGCGCCATGCTTCCGCGACGAAGACCCGCGCGCCGACCGCCTGCCGGGCGAATTCTACCAGCTCGACCTGGAAATGAGCTTCGTCGAACAGGAAGACGTCTGGTCGACCATGGAGCCGGTGATCCGCGAGATCTTCGTCGAGTTCGCCGAAGGCAAGCCGGTGACCGAGAAGTTCCCGCGCATTCCCTATGACACCGCGATCCGCAAGTATGGCTCCGACAAGCCGGACCTGCGCAACCCGATCGAGATGCAGGCCGTCACCGAGCACTTCGCCGGTTCCGGCTTCAAGGTCTTCGCCAACATGATCGCGTCGAACCCGAAGGTCGAAGTCTGGGCGATCCCGGCCAAGACCGGTGGCTCGCGTGCCTTCTGCGACCGCATGAACGCCTGGGCCCAGAGCCAGGGCCAGCCGGGTCTCGGCTACATCTTCTGGCGCAAGGAAGGCGACAAGCTCGAGGGCGCCGGTCCGCTCGCCAAGAACATCGGCGAGGAGCGCACCGATGCGATCCGCACCCAGCTCGGCCTCGACGACGGCGACGCCTGCTTCTTCGTCGCCGGCGACCCCGCCAAGTTCTACAAGTTTGCCGGCGAAGCCCGCACCCGCGCCGGCGAGGAACTGAACCTCGTCGACCGCGACCGCTACGAATTCTGCTGGATCGTCGACTTCCCGTTCTACGAATGGCTGGAAGACGAAAAGAAGATCGACTTCGCCCACAACCCCTTCTCGATGCCGCAGGGTGGCCTGGAAGCGCTCAACGGCGAAGATCCGCTGTCGATCAAGGCCTACCAGTACGACATGGTTTGCAATGGCTTCGAAATCGCCTCGGGCTCGATCCGTAACCAGCTTCCGGAAGTCATGGTCAAGGCGTTCGAACTGACGGGCAAGTCGCAGCAGGAAGTCGAAGACCAGTTCGGCGGTCTCTACCGCGCCTTCCAGTACGGTGCTCCGCCGCATGGCGGCATGGCCTTCGGCATCGACCGCATCGTCATGCTGCTCGTCGGCGCCAAGAACCTGCGCGAGATCTCGATCTTCCCGATGAACCAGCAGGCCGTCGACCTGTTGATGGGTGCGCCGTCTGAAGCCACACCCGCCCAGCTGCGTGAACTGGCGCTCCGCCCGATCCCGCAGAAGAAGGACTGAGGTCCCGCGGACCGATGGAATCAAAAAGGCCCCGGTGGAGCGATACCCCGGGGCCTTTTGTATTGGACGCTGTAACCGCCATGCATTCGGATGAGCGCAACAAGAGCACTTTAGTGCTCTGAATCTAGATCATCTTTTCGCTTCGAGCGGTTCCAAGCGGGATGCTCCAGTCAACGTGGCGGCAGGGCGTTGTCGACGAAATACCATTGCTCCGGATAGGCGCGAATGATCGGCTCGATCTTCGAATTGAGAAGTTTCACGTCCTCGATGAGGTTCGCTTCCGAACTGTCCCCCTCCGGCAGGTGGAAGGGTGCCTCCGCGTGCAGCGTGAAGCGGGTTCCGCCGTCTCTGACGATGTAGACGAGGCAGATGCGTGCGCCGGTTTTCCGGGCGAGCCTGGCAACAAGCCCGAGATTGCCCGACAGGTGCGGCTCCATGCCGAGGAAGGGGCCGCGGATCTGACCGTTGAAACCTTCATCGCAAAAGACCAGCAGGTTGCCGCCGTCCTCAAGCAGCCTGAGTGCCGGTCGTACGGCACTCCGGCCCGGTTTCAGGATGTCGAGGCCGGCGCCGGTGCGCACGCGGTTGACGATCCAGTGGCGCGAGCGCTGGCGGGGAGGGGCGTAGTTCAGAGTGAGCTTGATGCCCATGTCGATGAGGCAGCACCACATGACTTCCCAATTGGCCGTATGGGTGCTGATGAAGATCGTCGGCCCATCGGCCGTCGCCGCGGCAAGCCCCTCAGTGCCTTCGAAACGCAGGCGCCGTTTGTCATGGGCAAGCCGCTCGACGACAGAATACTCCGACATCTGACGCCCTTGAGAATCGGCATAGGCGTCGAGCAATTGCGCGAGTTCCGCGTCACTTGCTTCGGGGCGAAGGGCCAACAATGTCGCTGTGGCACGGCGGAGCGCCCCCTTGTGCCACCGAGGGGTCGCATAGCGTGCGAGGTTGGCGCCGAAGTCGGAACATGCCCTGGCCGGCAGCAGCTTCAAGGCGAAATACATGAAGATGTCGTTGGCGTTTTCGAGGTTCTGCTTGATCCAGTACTTGACCGCGGCCTTGCGCCGCTCGCCGCCCGCAAAGAGGTCCTTGAAGGGTGGGGCGGTTTCCGGCGCGTAGGTCCAGGCTTTTCGTTTCGACGCCCGATGCGGCGGTGCTTGCGTGTCCTGGCCCATTGTTCCGGGGATACTCCGATCATGACGACAGCAGGGCTGCATACGCCCGCTCTCCCTGCGTCGGTGCTATCATCCGCAGCAAGTGCGTCAAGATCCCTTCGGATGTGCGCCTCCTGTCGACGCCTGCCTTGGCTGGGAGCGCCGTGCGGTCGAACGAACGCAGAAAAGATGCTCTAGAATGTTGATTCTAGAGCATCTTTCCGTTGTCAGTGGGTCCCGTTTCGCAGCGGGACGCTTTAGAAATCCATGCCTGGTCCCGGGCCTGGCATCGGCGGTTGGCCACCCTTCTTCGGCTTCTCGGCGACCATCGCCTCGGTGGTGACGAGCAGTCCGGCAACGGAGGCGGCGTCCTGCAGCGCTGCGCGCACGACTTTCGCAGGATCGATGACGCCCATGTGGAAAAGGTCACCGTATTCCCCGGTCTGGGCATTCCAGCCATGGGCGAAATCGCTCTTCTCGCGCAGCTTCCCGACGATGACCGAGCCCTCGGCGCCGGCATTTTCGGCGATCTGGCGCACGGGCATTTCGACGGCCCGCCGGACAATGTCGACGCCGACGCGCTGGTCATCGTTGGCGGCCTTCAAGCCGTCGAGCGCCTTGACGAGCCGCAAGAGCGCAACGCCGCCGCCGGGCAGGATGCCTTCATCGACCGCGGCTCGCGTCGCATGCAAGGCATCGTCGACGCGATCCTTCTTTTCCTTCACTTCCACTTCGGTGGAGCCACCGACCCGGATCACCGCGACGCCACCGGCGAGCTTGGCGAGCCGTTCCTGCAGCTTTTCCCGATCGTAGTCGGAGGTCGTTTCCTCGATCTGCGCCTTGATCTGGCCGACACGCCCGTTAATGTCAGGCTTGGCGCCGGCGCCATCGACGATCGTCGTGTTCTCCTTCTCCACCATCACCCGTTTGGCCCGGCCGAGCGTTTCGAGCGTGACGTTTTCGAGTTTGATGCCGAGATCCTCGGAGATGACCGTACCGCCCGTCAGGATCGCAATATCCTCCAGGATCGCCTTGCGCCGGTCGCCGAAGCCCGGCGCCTTGACGGCGGCTATCTTGAGGCCGCCGCGCAGCTTGTTGACGACGAGCGTCGCAAGCGCTTCTCCTTCCACATCCTCTGCGATGATCAGCAGTGGCCGGCTCGCCTGGATCACCGATTCGAGGATCGGGATCATGGCCTGCAGATTGGACAGCTTCTTCTCATGAATGAGGATGTAAGGATCTTCGAACTCGACCCGCATCTTCTCCTGATCGGTGACGAAATAGGGGGAGAGATAACCGCGGTCGAACTGCATGCCCTCGACGATCTCAAGCTCGATTTCGGCGGTCTTGGCTTCCTCGACGGTGATCACGCCTTCATTGCCGACACGCGCCATGGCTTGCGCAAGGTACCGGCCGATTTCGGTGTCACCATTCGCAGAGATCGTACCGACCTGGGCGATTTCGTCATTGTTGGAAATCTTGCGCGCGTGCACCTTCAGTTGCGCCACGATGGCGTCCACCGCCAGATCGATGCCGCGCTTCAGGTCCATCGGGTTCATGCCCGAGGCGATTGCCTTGACGCCCTCCTTGACGATCGCCTGCGCCAGCACCGTTGCGGTCGTGGTGCCGTCGCCAGCAACATCGCTGGTGCGTGACGCCACCTCCCTCAGCATCTGGGCGCCCATGTTTTCGAACTTGTCTTCCAGTTCGATCTCCTTGGCGACCGATACGCCGTCCTTGGTAACGCGCGGTGCGCCGAAAGACTTGTCGATGACGACGTTCCGCCCCTTGGGGCCGAGCGTTACCTTTACTGCGTCGGCGAGAATGTCGACGCCGCGCAGCATGCGATCACGGGCTTCGCTACTGAATTTTACTTCCTTGGCAGCCATCGTTGACCTCCCTCAACATGAAACCATGGCCCAGAATTCCCGCAGGTCACCCACGACACGGGCTGCCCTGCCTGCAATCGATCAGCCCGGCCTGCTGCCAGTTCGGCTACAGTCCGAAATTACGTTCCTCGTCATTGTCCGGCGTCAGGATATCGATCAACGCGGCGACGCGCCCCGCCGGCAGGTGGCGACCTTCACCAATCAGCGCTTCATCGTTGTTGACCCAGGCGATGGCCTCGGCAAGTTCACCCGCTGTCGCACCGGTCGCGAGCAACTCGGCCACCAGTGTCTCGTCGACCGGGCCGAGTATGGCGGTGATATCCGCTTGCTTCAGTCCCATGGTCTCCTCCTTCCATCAGGTCGGTCAGGAATGCCGCTGCCGTTTCGGCAGCTCTGACAAAGGAGATAGGAGCCAACCGGCGCGCATCAAGCTCGAAGAGCACAAGGCGTCCAGTTACGGGCAAGCCGGGATTTTGCCGCGGACGGCGTTGTTATGCGACCGCGGCAATCGATTGCTGTTGGCGGCGCTGGATGGTCACCGGCAGTCCGTCCTTCGGGCGCAAGGTAAGGCGGCAGATCGGCTCGACCTTGTGATTGTCGGCGACCGAAACCCGGAATTTCTGCGCGATGACGGCAAGGCAGAGGATGGCTTCCGTCAAGCCGAAATGCAGTCCTGGGCAGACACGCGGGCCGCTGGCGAAGGGAACATAGCTATAGGGGATCGGCCGTTTCTCGCCCATGAATCGCTCGGGCTTGAAATGATGCGGGTCTTCAAACAGGCTCGCTGTCCGATGCAGGAGCCAAGGCACGATAAGAACGAGGGAACCGGGCTCGGCGTCGATATGGCCGATCTTGTCGGCGTCACGGGTCTGGCGTGCCAGGATAGGGACCGGCGGGTACAGGCGCAGGGTTTCCTCGATCACAGCCTTGCACCATTCGAGCCGGGGGATGTCGTCCATCGTCGGCACGCGGTCGCCGCACACCCGGTCGAGTTCGTCGTGGACGGCTTTCTCGACCCATTTCGCCCGGGACAGGAGATACCAGGCCCAGGTCAAGGTCGCGGCCGTCGTCTCGTGACCGGCCATGAAGATGGTCGCCGCCTCGTTGCGCAGCGCCACCAGATCCAGGTTCAGGTCCGGGTTTCTCTGTTGGCGGCGGATGAGCAGTTCGACCATCGAATTGTGGTCACCGCGCCCAGCGAGATGATCCTCCACGACCTTGTCGATGATCCGGTGAATGCGCTTCACCGAGCGACGGATGGAGGGGGTGCGGAAGATCGGCAGGCCGTCGTCGAAGCCGATGAAGTAGCCGAGATTGACCGAGTCCACCAACGATTGATAGCTCGTGAAACCTTCGGTGACGGCCGCGGCACTGTCGTCGCCGAGCTGATTGCCAAAGACGCTCCGGGCGATGATCTCGGCGGTGAGCCCAGCCATTTCGTGCAGCGCGTTGATCTGCGTTCCTTCCGGCAGCGTGCTCCAACGCTCGACGAGTTCGCTCGCCGTGCGTTCCATGACCGGACCGAAGCTCGGCACGCGCTTGGTGTGCACGATGTCGGCGACGAGCGGGCGGCGCTGCTTCCAGGTGTCGCCATCGGAAATGAACAGGCCATCGCCGAGTAGGTACTCGAGCGCACGGCGCATCTGGGGTGTCTTGCGTTCGAAATTCTCGTGGCGCTTGACCACGACCTGCCGGATCAGATCGGGCGAGTTCACCACGATCACCTGGCGGCCCAGAATTCGGATCTGCGATGCCGTTTCGGTGAAATCGTTTGCGCGCCAGATCGACAGAAAGTCGGTTCTCGCCTGCAACAGCAGACGGAGTGGCTTGCCCGATGGCCCGCTATAATATTCGGCGTGTGCAGGCTCGAAGGCGTCCTCGGACAGTTCTTCCCTGAACTTTACCGGTTGAGCGAACCAGGCAGTCATCGGTATCCAATCTTCGGCTGATGAGATGGTGTGTGGGACTACAGCGCCGCGCCTGTTTTCAGACACGCAAAGGTCGCTGTCGCACCTTGAAATGCTGCATGCTTTTCTCCTCAAATCGGTGACGATTCAAGGAGACGATCAGTCGTTGCATCCGTCGCGCACCAACCGGCGGTGCGATCTATGGGGCCGCGGTCGGCGTCTTGTCAACGACCCGAAGGTTCCACCGGCCCCTTCGCGTGTCGGCCAGGTTGAAAAGAAAGAGCGCCGGCAATGATTTCGCCGGCGCCCGTTCGATGGTGAGGACTTCGATCAGTCGTTCGCCGTCACCTTGACACCGAGCACCGAAGGAATGGTGTTCGGTGCGCCCATGGCAGCGCCCATGATCATCGGGAACGGCACCGGCTTTTCCGGTGCGGCGCTGATCGTCAGGCTCTTCGGGCCGTCGAGATAGGCGTTGACCGCGGCCGAGACCTGGTTCTGCAGCTCCGGCACATTGAGCTGTGCCATCATCATTGGCACCAGGCCCTTCAGCGACTGTGCCATCTGCTCGCCGGTGACGCCCTGCTGCGAACCGGCATAGTCGAGCGCCTTCTTGGTGATGGAGGCGTCGTCGAAGCGGATTTCGGCGCTGTTGAAGGTCAACTGCTGCATCAGGCCCATCATGGCGAGGCCCATGGCCTGGTTGGCCTCTTCCTTGTTCGGGTTCGCCTCGGCAGCCTTCATGGCCTCCTGCATCGACTTGACGAAGGCGAGCGTGTAGCCGGAAATGTCGACGGCGAAGTTCAGGCGGCCGACATTCTTGAAGTCGACGGCATATTCTTCGAGAGCGACGTTGCCGCTTTCGACTTCCCAGCTGCCCTTCATGGTCAGCGCGCCGTCAAGCGTCGTCAGGCCGAGCTTTTCGATGGCTTCCTTCGTCTTGGCGTCCTCGACGGACGAAAGGTCCGCCTTGATGCCGGTAGCGGTTGCGTCGAAATCGAAGCCGGCGTCGTTCTCCTGGCGGGCGAGGTTCGCCTCGGTGCTTTCGAGCGAGAACACTTCCTTGCCCTTGGAGCCAACCGTGATCGAGCCGGTGCTGGCGCTTTCGTAAAGGAGGATGTCGTTGATCGTGCCGCCATTCGCATTGGCGGGGATCGTCAGACCGGAGAGCAGGATGTCCTTGACCGACAGGCTGCCTTCATCCTGGCTGACGTTGACGTCCGGGAACGACACGGTTTCGGCGTAATAGCCACCACCTTCGGTTTCTTCGACGCCTTCGAAGGTCAAATCCCCGATCTTGAGGTCGACCGCTTCGCCCGGCTGGCTCGCGACCTTGAGCTGCACTCCGGTCACCGTCACCTTGTCGCCGTCGACTTCGGCCTTGTCATAGGTGATGGACGTGCCGTTCGCGTTCGTCGCCGCGTCGAGCTTCTTCATCAGATCCGCGCCGTCGAGCGCGAAGGCCGGGCTGGCCAAGGTGAGGAGCGCGGCGCTCGCCATCATCAGGCGGATCTTGCGCGTATGCATCATTGTCGAGTTCCTTCGTAAAATCTTTGAGTGTGTAGCTGTTTCGAAGATGAGGCGTCGCTAATCTGGTTTATCTTGGCTGGAGGCGTCAACTATGCGAACGGCAGTATCGGTCAGTTCCGGCGGCACTGCGCCGCCATTCCCAATCGGCCGGTTCGTGTCTTGCAGTCCCCCTCGCAAATCGTCCAAATCAACTGCGGCAGAAGCTATTACGAAACAGGGCGAAATTATATTCGCTTGATGACACCGAGTATGTTCCTGCTCGGTCATGCTTTCCGGCATGTTACCAAATCGCTCGCCGCCGACGCATAGCCGCCTGACCGTTGCACGAACATTGCGTCGGGACAAGCGCATCAGCTTTGGGCGCAAGCAGGCGCGGGCCAAGGGGTTCTCCACAATCGCATCCCCTGAAATCCTTGCCGTTCCGGGTTTGTTGCGCTAGCAAGGAACCATGGGACAAAGCCTTATTCCCCCGTCTGGCGGGGACGATCACATTCAGCCGGTTGACCTCAAGGCGGCGCTGGAAGAGCGTTACCTCGCCTATGCCTTGTCGACCATCATGCACCGCGCCTTGCCGGATGTTCGCGACGGGCTGAAGCCTGTACACCGGCGTATCGTGCATGCGATGAGCGAGATGGGCCTTCGCCCCAATTCCTCGTTCAAGAAGTGCGCACGCATCGTCGGCGACGTGATGGGTAAGTTCCACCCGCACGGCGACGCCTCGATCTATGATGCGCTGGTGCGCCTGTCGCAGGAATTTGCGATCCGCTATCCGCTCGTCGACGGCCAGGGCAACTTCGGCAACATCGACGGCGATAACGCCGCGGCGATGCGTTACACTGAAGCGAAGATGACGGATGTCTGTTCGCTGCTTCTCGAAGGCATCGACCAGGACGCGGTGGATTTCCGCCCGACCTATAACGAGGAAGACCAGGAGCCGACCGTGCTCCCCGGGGCCTTCCCGAACCTGCTTGCCAACGGCGCCACGGGTATCGCGGTTGGCATGGCGACATCGATCCCGCCGCACAACGCGCATGAACTGTGCGATGCGGCGCTGCATCTCATCCGCCATCCGAACGCAAGCCTCGAGGATCTGCTCTACGATCCCGCCAATCCGCAGAAGGGCGGCATCGAGGGACCTGATTTCCCGACCGGCGGCGTGATCGTCGAGAGCCGGGCCAGCATGGTCGAGGCCTACAAGACCGGTCGCGGCGGCTTCCGCGTCCGCGCCCGCTGGGCCCAGGAAGACCTTGGCCGCGGCGGCTACCAGATCGTCGTCACCGAAATTCCCTATCAGGTTCAGAAGTCGCGGCTGATCGAAAAGATCGCCGAGCTGTTGGTCGCGCGCAAGCTGCCCTTGCTCGAAGACATCCGCGACGAGTCCGCCGAAGACATCCGCATCGTGCTGGTGCCGAAAAGCCGCTCGGTCGACGCCGGCATCCTGATGGAATCGCTGTTCAAGCTGACGGAGCTTGAAAGCCGCATTCCGCTCAACATGAACGTGCTGTCGATGGGCCGTGTGCCGCGCGTCATGGCCCTCAATGAGGTTCTGACGGAGTGGCTCGCCCACCGCCGTGAGGTGCTGCAACGCCGTTCGCGCCATCGGCTGGCTGCGATCGATCGCCGGCTCGAAATCCTCGGTGGCTACCTCGTCGCCTATCTCAACATCGACGAGGTCATTCGCATCATCCGCGAGGAGGACGAGCCGAAGGCCGTGATGATGGAGCGGTTCTCGCTCACCGACCTGCAGGCCGAGTCGATCCTCAACATGCGCCTGCGCTCTCTGCGCAAGCTGGAAGAATTCGAGATCCGCACCGAGTTCGATGCGCTCTCGAAGGAAAAGAGCGAGATCGAGGCGCTGCTCGCTTCCGAGGAGAAGCAGTGGCAGACCGTCGCCTGGGAGATCGGCGAGGTCAAAAAGAAGTTCGCCAAGGCGACCGAGATCGGCAAGCGCCGCAGCACCTTCGCCGACGCGCCGGATGCGGACGTCGAGGCCATCCAGCAGGCGATGATCGAGAAGGAACCGATCACCGTCGTCATCTCCGAGAAGGGCTGGATCCGGGCGCTGAAGGGCCACATCTCCGACACGTCGTCGCTCCAGTTCAAGGAGGGTGACGCGCTGAAGGTGGCTTTCCCGGCGCAGACGACTGACAAGATCCTCGTCCTTACCACCGGTGGCAAAGCCTATACACTTGGCGGCGACAAGCTGCCCGGCGGCCGCGGCCACGGCGAACCGCTCCGCATCATTGTCGACATGGAAAACGACCAGGACGTGCTGACTGCCTTCGTGCATGATCCGGCGCGCAAGCTCATCGTTTCGTCCGCCGCCGGCAACGGCTTCGTCGTGACCGAAAGTGACATTGTCGCCAACACCCGCAAGGGCAAGCAGGTGATGAATGTCGCGATGCCTGACGAAATGAAGCTCGTCGTGCCGGTCAAGGGGGACCATGTCGCCGTTGTCGGCGAGAACCGCAAGATGCTGGTCTTCCCGCTCGTCCAGATCCCCGAGATGGCACGTGGCAAGGGCGTCCGGCTGCAGCGCTACAAGGATGGCGGCATCTCCGACGTCCGCTGCTTCGCGCTCGCCGAGGGCCTCGTCTGGGAAGACAGCGCCGGCCGCGTCTTCACCAAGACCAAGGACGAACTGATCGAGTGGCAGGCCGATCGCGCGTCGGCCGGTCGCGTCGTGCCGAAGGGCTTCCCGCGCAGCGGAAAATTCAGCGGCTGATATTGTTTAAGTGGCCGTGCAGCCAAGTCAGCCGCACGGCCACCTGTCTCGTTTTGGTGCGCGTGGCGCGCGCCTTAAGTCCTTGGAAATCCCATTGAAATGAAGGCAGAAACGGCGCTTGTACGTGCCGCGCGATCATGGATCAATGCACATCCAACAGGATGTAAATGATGCCGAACTCTGCCGCCCTTGACGATATTCTCCTGGCGCTTGCCAATCCGGTTCGTCGTCGGATCTTCGAGATTCTCTTCGGTGGTGAGGTGCGTGTCGCCGATATGGCGACGGCGGTTGCGGTTCGTGGCGAGGAACTCGAGAAGCATCTCGCGCTGCTCGATACTGCCGGGCTCATTACCCGCCTGCGGCGCCGCGATGGCGAATCCTTGAGTGGAAGCCCGGCGCCCTTGAATGAAGCGGCCACCTGGATCAACACCAACCGCGAACTCTGGGCCATGCGCACCGAGATGCCCGAAACGCTGCTGGCGTCTGGAGCGCCGGAACCTGTTCTTACTCGAACGCCGATTCGCGATCGAGATAGCGAGCCGAAATCTCGCCGCCCGCGACCCATGGGGCCGCGCCGCGACAACTGAACGACCGTCCGTTATTCGGGGCAGGGGATCGCTGTTCGCAACGACCGGCTGCGCATCTGCCACAGCGAGTGACCGACGAGCGCCAAGATCAGGATGGTGCCGCCGATCAGGGTCTGCGTCGTCGGGGTCTCGGAAAAGACCAGCCAGACCCAGATCGGCGCAAGGATTGTCTCGAGAAGGTAGAACATGCCGACCTCGGGGGCCGACAGATAACGTGGTCCCGTCGCCAGGCAGAAGAAGGCGAGCGGGATCATCACCAGGCCGTTGAAGAGAATGTAGCCAGGCGCTGCAATCGTGAGGCCGCCGGCCGGCAGCATCAGCATCGCCACGGCCGCGGGGAAGATCGCGGTCACCAGCGGCACCAACGCCATGTCGCGCCTGCTCGCCCGGCTGATGGTAATCGCGCTTGCCAGCAGGAACGCCGAGGATGCCGCCATCGCGTCACCAAAGAAGTGGCCGCTTTCCAGCCCGTGCTGGACGATCAGCCCCACGCCGAACACCATGACCAGCATGGTCGTGAGCGTGGCGTTCGACGGGCGCTCCTTGAGGAAGATCCAGGACTGAAGGGCGGCAAACATCGAGGTGAAGGCGAGGATGAAGACCACATTCGCCGTCGAGGTGTTAAACACGGCGAGCAGGAAGGTGCAGGAATTGATGCCGTAGAATAGCCCGACGATCAGACCGCTCTTGCCCGGCATCAGCGAGATCTTGCGGCCAAGAACGCGGTTGATCACGAACCAGGCACCGAGAGCGATGAGGAATGTCGACAGGCTGCGCACGGCCAGCAGTGACCAGACATCACCACCGGCGGACCGGATGAGGGGAATGTCGAAGGAAAGGGCAAGGCCACCAAGGCCGGTGATGGCAAGGCCGCGCCTGTGCGTCGCGGCATCAGAGGATGAACTCAATTTTTAACCCGTTTTCGTAGGAGCAGCTTCCAAGGTGGTGGCTCCACCTTCATAGCGTTCCCAGCCGCGGGCCATAAGGTGTTCCTGCGGTAAAAACTTTGTCTTGTACCCCATCTTGCGGGAGCCCTTGACCCAATAGCCGAGGTAGACGTGCGGCAGGCCACGCTCTTTTGCCCGACGGATGTGGTCGAGAATCATGAACGTGCCGAGCGAGCGCTCTTCATGGCTCGGGTCGAAGAAGGAGTAGACCATGGAGAGCCCGTCGCCCATGCGGTCGGTCAAGGCGGCCGCGATCAACGGTCCGCGGGCCTTTTCGCTAATGCCGTCACCTTCAACCCTCAGCCTGTATTCGATGATCTTCGTGTGCACATGCGTGTCTTCGACCATCATCGCATAGTCGAGCACCGACATGTCGGACATGCCGCCCTTCTGGTGGCGGCGGTCGAGGTAGCGGCGGAAGAGATTATATTGTTCGCTCGAGGGTTCGGCGGCGTACTCCGCTGAAATCACATCTCGATTGGCGGCCATCACGCGGCGCATGGACCGGCTGGGCCGGAATTCATTGGCCAGGATTCGCACCGAGATGCAGGCACGACAGGTCTCGCAGGCCGGCCGATAGGCGATGTTCTGCGATCGGCGGAAGCCGCCCTGGGTGAGAAGGTCATTCAGTTCGGGCGCGCGCTCGCCCACCATGTGGGTAAAGACTTTCCGTTCCATCTCGTTCGGCAGATAAGGACAGGCTGCCGGCGCAGTCAGGTAAAATTGGGGAGACGGTGTGGCCTGTGTGTTCATCGAGTCCGGCGGTCACTCTTCGCGCGGTTGTTCATGACAGTAGCATGGCGGAAGAATGGAAAACGTCAACTCACTCGTTACCGCTTCGATGATCCTCTGCCCATATACTTTAGGATGTATGAAAATAAGCGGTGCCCGTTGCACGCCGGACGTCAGTACATGTCGCGACGCACCGTGACTGTACCGATCAGCAGGTCGTGCAGCAGCCGGCTGCGGTCGGTAAACAGGCCAATCAGCAGAATCAGCGGCGTCAGCAGCGCATTGGCAATCCAGAAGATCACGAGGTGCACAATGGCCGTCAGGAAGTCCATTGGTCGCCCATCGGTGCGGGCAATCGCCAGGCCCATCATGCGCATGCCGGGGGAGGCCTGTTCGCGGCCACCGACCGTCAGGCCGAAATACAGCATGGCCACGATCGCAAACAGCGCCGGGTAAAGCATGAAACCGAGGCCAAGCGTGAGGATGCCCAGGAAAAAGACCACGACCGCCGCAGGAATCCAAAGAAGCGCGATAACGGCGTAGTCCAGCAGAAAGGCAAAGACGCGTCGCGACAGAACGCCCTGATAGGCGCGCCAGTCGTTGCTCGGCAGCCTCAGGTCTTCGTTGTGCATGGTCATCCGCTTAAGCCTCGCTTGGTTGCTTGATGGATATGGGATTGCGGACCCTGCAAAACAAGGATCGCTAGCCTGGCCGCTTCGCCAAACTATCTGCCCTTGGCGAGAATCCGGGCCACCTCGACGGCAAAATAGCTGAGGATGCCGTCGCAACCGGCGCGCTTGAAGGCGAGCAGCGTCTCCAGCATCACCTTCTCGCCATCGATCCAGCCGTTCGCCGCTGCCGCCTTGATCTGCGAATATTCGCCCGAAACCTGGTAAGCAAAGACCGGCAGGCCGAAGGCCTCCTTCATCCGCCAGCAGATGTCGAGATAGGCAAGACCGGGCTTCACCATCAGCATGTCGGCGCCTTCCTCGACGTCGAGCGCTGCATCGCGGATCGCCTCGGTGCCGTTGGCCGGGTCGATGTAGTAGGATTTCTTGTCGCCCTTCAGCAGGCCGCCCGTACCGATCGCCTCGCGATAGGGACCATAGAAGCCGGAGGCGAATTTCGTCGCATAGGACATGATGCCGACATTCTGGTGGCCGGCTGCGTCGAGCGCCTGGCGGATCGCGCCGATGCGGCCGTCCATCATGTCGGAGGGCGCAATGATGTCGGAACCGGCATCGGCCTGGGCGATGGCCGCCCGGGCGATCATCTCGACCGTCTCGTCATTGACGATCTCGCCGTTGCGCAGGATTCCGTCGTGCCCGTGGCTGGTAAAGGGATCGAGAGCGACATCGGTAATGACGCCGATCTCGGGCACGGCCTTCTTGAAGGCGCGGGTCGCCTCATTGATCAGATTGTCGGCGGCAAGGCTGTTGGAGCCGGTCTCGTCGCGCAACGACATGTCGATGTTTGGAAAGGTGGCGATCGCCGGGATGCCGAGATCGGCCGCTTCCCGGACGGCTTCCACCGCCTTGTCGATGCTCATGCGGTTGACGCCCGGCATCGCATCGATCGGCTGCACGATGTTGCTGCCGGGCACGATGAAGATCGGCCAGATCAGGTCGTCGACTGTCAGGCGGTTCTCCTGCACAAGGCGTCGAGTCCAGTCGGCCTTGCGGTTGCGGCGCATGCGGCGGTGGCCGGTGATCCTGTCCACAAGATTTGTCCTGTCGTTCATCGCGCCCATGCCTTTCCACTGTCATCGTCGATAGGCATGCGCTTTACCATGCGGCGCCTCCGCTTGGAAACTGCGCGCCCGGCGTGCGGGCTGCGGCATTTCTTCCCTGCCACCCGGCTGGAAGGGCAGGGGGCCTCGATCCCGCTGGCGGATGACGCGCGCCCGCCCTATCTTGCCGGCCATGCTTCATGATTCTGCCCATGTGCCGAAACCGTCATTGACCGAGATCCTCTTCGGGCTGTTCCTGCGTCTGGTCGCGGCCTCATGCATCTGGTTCGCGCTCAACTACTGGGCGATGCTGATCGGCTTTTCCCATGGCGGCGCCGGCCGCTTCGATCTGCTGTCGCCGGAGTGGCGTGCGGCGGCGACGGCACTTGCCGTCGTCTACCCGGTCGCGGCCCTAGGGCTGTGGCTGCTCGTCTCCTGGGGGCCTGTCGTCTGGGTGGTCGCAGTGGCGATCGAGATCGCCATGTATGAGTATTATCCTGCCAGTTTCGGCAGCCGCCCGTTGCTGGTCGTGTTGCACGTCGCCGTGGCGCTGACGTTCGTTCTTTTCCGTGCCGCGCTGTTCTACCAGCGCTGGCGGCAGGCAAAGCAGGTAAGGGTTGATTCACCCTGAGACAGGCTCGCCAAATGGCAAGCTCTTGTTAAGGCTGCGGTTTAAGTAGAATTTTAGACGTATTCGATAGGGTCTCACTCAAGGCGGGAAGACAAACAGACACCGCCAAACAAAACAGTGAGGCAGTCAAATGAACACCAAGATGAAGCCGCAGGCGGCTCAGCCACGAGACCCTCAGGAAGATACCATCCGCGGTCTCTATATGGAATCCCTTCACCTCGTCGAGCGTCTGCACCGCCGTTTGCTCGACGTCATCAAGGACGAGTTCGACCGTCAGGGTCGCGACGACGTCAACGCCGTTCAGGCGCTGTTGCTCTTCAACATCGGAAACTCGGAACTGACCGCCGGCGAACTTCGCTCCCGCGGTTACTACCTCGGCTCGAACGTTTCCTACAACGTCAAGAAACTCGTCGACCTTGGTCTGATCAACCACCAGCGCTCCCGTGTCGACCGCCGCTCGGTTCGCATCAGCCTGACGGAAGACGGCCAGGAAATCGCCGAAACCGTCGCCAAGCTCTACGAGCGCCACATCGGCTCGATCCAGAAGGTCGGCGGCATCGGTTCGGACGAATTCACCCAGATGAACAAGCTCCTGCAGCGCCTCGACCGCTTCTGGAACGACTCGATCATGTACCGCCTGTAGTCCAGGCCAATACCTCCAGTTCAAGGGTCGGGCGCAATCCCTGCGTGTCCGACCTTTGCCGCTTTTCGCTTTTTCGGTCTTTTGCCGAAAAGCCGCATCGCGCCGGCGCGCAACTCGCCCAGCAGCCGTGGTGCCACTCGAAAAAATATTAGAAATTCATAATGTTGTCGCGATTTGTTCTGCTTGAGACGTGCGTCCGCAAACGCAAAGCAAAAGCCATGCCATCCCGCCCATCGATCCGGCCGAGACACGAATTGGCCATATTGCTGTGACAGCGACGGGGACATGCGGTAGGTGCGGCCACGTGTTTTCTGAACGTGGACTCGTTTCGCGTTTCGCCTGCCGGATGAGGGTCCTCACTCGCGGTATCGTGAAATCATGTGAGGGCAGGGTGGCTCGTTGGTTGACCTTTGTTAACCACGATCGTGTTAGGGCTCCGGCAACGTGCGTGTCAGCGCATAGGGCGTGCCAACGCATTGGGATGGTAGAATATGTCGAAAAAGAATGGAATTGATGCATTCTCGCGCCGCGCCTTTCTGCGCTCGGCTGCAACCTTCGGTGCCGCGGCAATTGCCGGCGCCGCAGGTGCACAGGACGCCCTGAACGAGATCATCAATTCGCCGCGCCGTGGTTCCTGGGACGATCAGTTCGACGCCAAGGCGTCGCGTACGGCGACCGCCGTCGTTTCAAACACCCCGGTCTTCGGCCCGGAAACGATCGCGCACGTGCAGCAAGCGATCCTCGATTACCAGAACATCGTTTCCCAAGGCGGTTGGCCGATGGTCCAGACCAGCGTCAAGCTGGAACTCGGCGTCACCGATCCTTCGGTTCAGCAACTGCGCCAGCGCCTGATGGTTTCCGGTGACCTGCCGCAGTCGGCAGGCGTCTCCTCATCCTTCGACAGCTACGTCGAGGGTGCGGTCAAGCGCTTCCAGGCGCGCCATGGCCTTCCGGCCGATGGTGTCATCGGCGAATACACGCTGAAGGCAATCAACGTCGATGCCAACACCCGCCTCGGCCAATTGCAGACCAACCTCGTCCGTCTGCAGTCGATGTCCGGTGATCTCGGCCGCCGCTACGTGATGGTCAACATCCCGGCCGCCTATATCGAGGCTGTCGAGAACGGCCGCGTGGCGCTGCGTCACACCGCAATCGTCGGCAAGATCGACCGCCAGTCGCCGATCCTCAACTCGAAGATCTACGAGGTTATCCTCAACCCCTATTGGACTGCGCCGCGCTCGATCATCCAGAAGGATATCATGCCGCTGATGCGCAAGGATCCGACCTACCTCGCACGCAACTCGATCCGTCTGTTTGATGGCAGTGGCGGCGAAGTTTCCCCGGAAACGGTAGACTGGAACGCCGAGAAGGCGCCGAACCTGATGTTCCGCCAGGACCCGGGCAAAATCAACGCGATGTCGTCGACGAAGATCAACTTCCACAACGAGCATCAGGTCTACATGCACGACACGCCGCAGCAGGGCCTGTTCAACAAGCTGATGCGCTTCGAATCGTCCGGTTGCGTTCGCGTGCAGAACGTGCGCGATCTGTCGACCTGGCTCTTGAAGGATACGCCCGGCTGGTCGCGCCAGCAGATCGAGGCGACGATCAAGACCGGTGTCAACACGCCGATCACTCTCGCCGAGGAAGTTCCGGTCTTCTTTACCTACATCACCGCCTGGTCTGCCAAGGACGGCGTGGTGCAGTTCCGCGACGACATCTACCAGCGCGACGGTGCGACCGAGCTCGCGTTGCAGTCGCCCTATGGTGTCGAGCAGCCCTCCGGTTCGGTCGAGCAGGACGCTCTGCCGCAATAGGCAGATTTGCGACACGGTTCTCAAAAAGCCGCGCTTCCCTTGGGAGCGCGGCTTTTTCATGCGCAACGGCCCGCGATATTTCGGCGCGGCAGATGAGGGAAATGACGCAAACCGCACAGCGGATATTGCTCTCGTCGTGCGAGGAAGCTAAAGAACTGCCACCCTTGAGAGGAGCCTCGCGCCGATGCCTGCACAGACCAATGACGCCTTCTTCACCCGCTCTCTGGCCGACAGCGATCCGGACATCTTCGGTGCGATCGAGAAGGAGCTGGGTCGTCAGCGCCACGAGATCGAGCTGATCGCCTCGGAGAACATCGTTTCCCGCGCCGTGCTCGAAGCCCAGGGCTCGATCATGACCAACAAATATGCCGAGGGCTATCCGGGCAAGCGCTATTACGGCGGCTGCCAGTTCGTCGACATCGCGGAAGAACTGGCGATCGAACGCGCCAAGAAGCTCTTCGGCGTCAACTTCGCCAACGTTCAGCCGAACTCCGGTTCGCAGATGAACCAGGCCGTGTTCCTGGCGCTGCTGCAGCCGGGCGACACCTTCATGGGCCTCGACCTCAACTCGGGCGGCCACCTGACGCACGGCTCGCCGGTCAACATGTCCGGCAAGTGGTTCAACGTCGTTTCCTATGGCGTGCGTGAAGACGATCACCTGCTCGACATGGACAATGTTGCCGAGCAGGCGCGCAAGCACAAGCCGAAGCTGATCATTGCCGGCGGCACCGCTTACTCGCGCATCTGGGATTGGAAGCGCTTCCGCGAGATTGCCGACGAAGTCGGCGCCTGGCTGATGGTCGACATGGCGCACATCGCCGGTCTCGTTGCCGGTGGCCAGCATCCGTCGCCGTTCCCGCATTGCCACGTTGCCACCACGACGACGCACAAGTCGCTTCGCGGTCCGCGCGGCGGCATGGTGCTGACCAACGACGAAGATATCGCCAAGAAGATCAACTCGGCCGTCTTCCCGGGCCTCCAGGGCGGCCCGCTGATGCACGTCATCGCTGCCAAGGCTGTCGCACTCGGTGAAGCGCTGGATCCGTCGTTCAAGGACTACGCGGCCCAGATCGTCAAGAACGCCCGCACCCTCGCCGAAACTCTGAAGGCCAACGGTCTCGACATCGTATCGGGCGGCACCGACAACCACCTGATGCTCGTCGACCTGCGCAAGAAGAACGCAACCGGCAAGCGTGCGGAAGCCGCCCTCGGCCGTGCCTTCATCACCTGCAACAAGAACGGCATCCCGTTCGACCCTGAAAAGCCGTTCGTCACCTCGGGTGTCCGTCTCGGCACGCCTGCTGGTACGACCCGCGGCTTCAAGGAAGCCGAGTTCAAGGAAATCGGCGAATTGATCGTCGAGGTCCTCGATGGCCTCAAGGTTGCCAACTCCGACGAAGGCAATGCTGCCGTCGAAGCCGGCGTTCGCGACAAGGTCGTCAAGCTGACCGACCGCTTCCCGATGTACGGCTACATGTGATCGGTCGCTCATGCGCTGCCCCTATTGCGGATCTGAAGACAGCCAGGTGAAGGACAGCCGTCCGGCAGAGGACGGGAATGCCATTCGCCGCCGCCGGATTTGTCCGGATTGCGGAGGTCGTTTCACGACCTTCGAGCGGGTGCAGCTGCGTGAGTTGATGATCATCAAGAAGACCGGTCGGAAGGTTCCTTTCGACCGGGACAAGCTGCTGCGATCCTTCGAGATCGCGCTTCGCAAGCGCCCGGTCGACCGCGATCGTATCGAGCGGGCGGTTTCGGGCATCGTTCGGCGACTGGAAAGCTCCGGCGAAACAGAGATCCCGTCCGAGGAAATCGGACTGCAGGTGCTGGAAGCCTTGAAGAGCCTCGATGACGTGGCATTCGTGCGCTACGCTTCGGTCTATCGCGATTTCTCGCACGCCGAGGATTTCGAGAAGGTCATCACCGAGATCAGCGCCAAGATCGCGCGCGACCCGGGCGAGTAGAGGGCGCACAGGACAGAGCCATGGCAGAGCCCACCCGTGAGGACGAGAGGTTCATGGCCGCGGCGCTGAGGCTGGCCCGCCACCATCTCGGTCAGACATCCACCAATCCCTCCGTCGCCTGCCTGATCGTCAAGGACGGCATCGTCGTTGGCCGCGCCGTAACTGCGCGCAGCGGGCGTCCGCACGCAGAAACCCAGGCGCTCGCCGAAGCTGGCGATAAGGCGAGGGGGGCGACAGCCTACGTGACGTTGGAGCCATGCTCGCATCACGGCAAGACACCGCCTTGTGCCGATGCACTTGTTGCCTCCGGTGTTGCCCGCGTGGTGGTTTCGATCCTCGATCCGGATGAGCGGGTCGCCGGACGCGGCGTGGTGCGCCTGCGCGATGCCGGCATCACCGTCGACATCGGCGTTCTGCCCGAAGAGGGCCATCACGCACTCGAAGCCTATCTCATGCGCCAGGTCAGCCGGCGCCCCTATGTGACTCTCAAGCTTGCGGTTTCGGCTGATGGCATGATTGGTCGAAAGGGGGCAGGGCAGGTGCGCATCACCGGCCCGATCTCCCGCGGCCAGGTACAGATGCTGAGGGCCGAAACGGACGCCATCCTGGTCGGGATCGGCACTGCGACGGCCGATGATCCGGAACTGACGGTGCGGCTGCCGGGGCTCGAAGCTCGTTCGCCGGTGCGCATTGTGCTCGATCGCCGTCTCGACCTGCCGCTTCATTCAAAGTTGGTGCGCACGGCGCGAGAGAGCCCGGTGATCGTGATATCCGGCGGTGGATCGGCCGAGGCGGGAGGCGAAGCCGACGACAGCTTGGCCGCCCGCAGGAAAGCCTTGGAAGCGGCCGGTGTCGAGGTGCTGGAAGCAAACTCGATCGCCGATCTTCTGACGGCGCTCGGTTCACGCGGCCTCTCCTCGCTGATGGTGGAAGGCGGCGCTGTTGCCGCACGGGCCTTTCTCGACGCCGGTCTCGTCGACCGCATTCAGCTTTATACTGGCCCCGCGGCCATTGGCGAAGACGGCATCCCATCCCCATTTGATCGTAAGTCCATTCCCGCGGGCTTCAGGCGTGTTGTTGAAGCGCACTACGGCGAGGACGTGTTCGAGGAATACGAAAGAGAGAACTGATGTTCACAGGCATTGTTACCGACATTGGCACCGTTGACAGCGTGACCCCGCTGAAAGAGGGCATCAGGTTGCGCGTCGCAACGAGCTATGATCCGAAGACCATCGACATGGGGGCGTCCATCGCCCATTCGGGTGTCTGCCTGACCGTGACGGCATTGCCTGAGGACGGCAGCAACGACCGTTGGTTCGAGGTCGAGGCCTGGGAAGAAGCATTGCGCCTGACGACGATTGTCGGCTGGAAGAAGGGAACGCGCATCAATCTCGAGAGGTCGTTGAAGATCGGCGACGAACTCGGCGGCCACCTGGTCTCGGGCCATATTGATGACAAGGCGGAAATCCTGTCCGTGGAGCCCGAGGGTGACGCCGTACGTTTTCGCCTGCGGGCGCCGGCGCATCTGGCAAGATTTGTGGCCCCGAAGGGGTCCGTCGCGCTCGACGGCACATCGCTTACGGTCAACAAGGTCGACGGCGCCGAGTTTGACGTGCTGCTCATCCGGCACTCGCTTGAGGTGACGACCTGGGGCGAACGCAAGGCCGGAGATTTCGTCAACTTCGAGGTCGACACCATGGCCCGCTACGCGGCGCGCCTAGCAGAGTTCCCGGCGTCCAAGCCGGAGTAACCGACCGCTCGAGCTTTGCTGGAAAACAAACCGCCCCCGATCGGGGGCGGTTGCGTCTCATCAGGCTGCTCGGAGTTAGCGCAGATAGAAGGTCAGGCCGCCATCGGCCGCCTGTTCGGCGCCGGCGATATTGTTCATTTCGACGTTCTGGGCCTTCAGCGCGGCGGCGAGCGGCTTGTTGGCGGTGACTGCGGCGTGCAGGGCCGAGATCTGCTGCGGCGTCGCTTCGTCGATCGACGTGCGCGTCTGGCTCGTTTCCTTGAGCGTATCGAGGTTGACGATCGTGAAATTGTTGCCCTTGAAGTTGCGGACCGTCTGGTCGATGTGGGCCGGCCAGCTCATCTCGGGGCTCGCGGCATGGGAGACGCCGCCGAACGAAAGGGCTGAGAGGGCAGCGATGACGGAAAGCTTTGCGATGCGGTTCATGGTCATGCTCCTTTGTTGCCTGCGATGCATCGGGGTCGACCCGACACCCGGTTCGCATATCGCAGGGGCCAGCCGGGATCATTTGCGGGAGGGAGGGCCCGCAGCAAACCGTACTGGACTGTTTCGACTGATTGGACGGCGTTTGGTCCCCAGGTAAGGGCGCGCGCGTCGCTCCAACGCCTAGGACGCTGGGCCGGAATCTGGCCGTTTCCGTGGCGTAAAACGCTGGAAAACAATTAAAAATTGTTCATGTTTCGGCGTGTGCGCGCATCTTGCCTGTCGCAGTTACAGTCTTCAGGTGGCGCTCGAACATGATGACGTGGTTGCTGTGGTAGGTCGTTCGCCAGAACTCCTTGAAGCCGTGTTTTTCAGCAACGCGAATGGACGCTTGGTTTCCGACATCGATGATGCAGGTTTTCCTGAGGGTCGGAAACTGGTGATCGGCCCATTTGAGAGCCGCGCTGACGGCCTCCGTCGCCAGCCCCTGGCCATGCGCTTTCGGTGACAGCGCCCACCCCGTCTCCATCGTCCCCTCAAGCGACGGCGTTATGGCGCGGTGCACGTCGTGAAAGCCGGCTTCGCCAAGAAAGACGCCGGTCTGCCGGTCCTGGATCGCAAAGAAGCCGAAGCCGAAATAGTGCCACATGCCGACCTGACGCAAAAAACGCGTCCAGGATTGTTCACGCGTGAACGGCACGCCTCCGACGAAGCGGGTCACGTCCACATCGGCAAAAAGGGCGGCGTAGGAAGAGAAATCGTCGCGGCGATAAGGACGCAGGACGAGGCGGTCTGTCTCGATGATGGGAACACTGTTCATGTTGGATCCGGTACTGTCCGTTGGCTTGGATTGCGATCAGGCGCCAGGCTCGCCGTCCCAGTAATCGACGGCGCCGCCACTGCGACCGATGAAGCGGAAGCGTCGCTCACCGCCCGGTCCGCGCGTCTTGGCGAGAAACTTGCCCGAATCCGGATACTCGCAGATTTCGGTCGCGGCCATGGTCGAGATCGACAGGTATTTCAGCGGCACCGTGCCCGTGTTGACCAGGTGGTGTGCCGTTTCTGGCCCACCGGCAGGTGCGCCCAGAATGTCGCCAGGCCCAACGGCATGTCTTTTATCGCCCAACCGGTAGGTGCCTTCGCCTTCGAGGATGATGAACAGTTCTTCCTCGACGTGATGATTGTGGAATGGGCAGCCGGATTTCCCCGGTGGCACTTCTCCATAACCAATGCCGAGGTCCTTCAGACCGAGCAGCGCGCCAAAGGCAGCATCGCGCGATTCAAAGAAGCTTCCCTGTGTCCAATGGTCGAGTTCGAGGTCCCTGGGGTTGATGATCGGTTTCGTTGTGTCCGTCAAATTCTCCTCCCTGGATTGCGGCTGGAGTGAAGTGTGGGCATCAACCACACCGCCCGCTCGCCGCCTTGCATCGCCTTCCGTTCGTTTCGCGGTGGCTCTCCGGTCCTATCCGTGTCGCGCGATCCGATGATCGTCAACCTGTGAGCGCAGAATTTGCCACCGTCCTTGCCGCGATCTTGGGGCGGTGTTGCAATCCTGTGGCGATCTGCAGCTCGACGCCTCCTGGTTTCAAGCGCGTTGTTCCATCGGCCGCCAGATGGTCAGAAGCGCGTGATGCACGTCGAGCAGGCTGTTGGCGATACTGACGCACAAGTTGCGGACCTCCTCGCTCGGTGGCAGCAGGTCGGGAACCATGACCGTCATCATGCCGGCCGACGCTGCGGAGCGAACGCCGTTGTGGCTGTCCTCCAGAGCAAGGCAGTGTTCCGGAGGAATCGCAAGGCACCGTGCAGCCGTGAGATAGGGGGCGGGACGTGGTTTGCCGCTGTCGTAGTCGCCATAGGCCACGACTGTCGGGAAGTGATCGCGCAACCCGTGCGCATCGAGATTGCGTTTCACGTCGTGATGATGTGAAGAGGTGGCGATCGCAAAGGGCAGTGACATGTCCTCCAGCAGGGCGATGAGCTCGATCACGCCCGGTTTCAGGCGAAGCTCGGTCTCAGCCATGGCGTTGAAACGTGCCGTCGCGCGTTTCCAGAATTGGTCGACATCGACAGCAAGGCCAAAATGCCGCTTCAGCACGCGGCGGGTAGCTTCCGCCGAAAGTCCGACGGTATCGAGATAAAGCGAGACCGGCATGTCTTGGCCGAACTCGGGCGCAGTACGGATCATCGCGTCACGATAGAGCGCCTCCGTGTCGAAGAGCAGGCCATCCATGTCAAAGATGACCGCTTGGGGCGGGCCGGGCAGGCGGATCGCTGAAGCGAGTTCTGGCATACGGGACGACCTCTTGGGGGCTCCTGTGATACCGGAGCTTGAGACCCAGTTCGCTCGAATGCAAGGCCTTGAAGAATTGTAGACTTGAGATCGACGCGATTATGCGTGCGTGGCCAGCATCGGTGCGATGAGGCAGCGGGTGGCGCCGTGTAGCGCGGCAAAAGGCCGTCTGTGGCGGAATTTGCTTGCCATTCGGCGCAGGGCATGATTTGACCGCCGCCTCTGCCGGTCGCATCCGGCGCCGAACTCTCAAAGACAGGTGATCCATGGCAAAGTCCACGGCTGCCCACATCCTGATTGTGGAAGCACGCTTCTATGACGATATGGCCGATGCGTTGCTCGATGGTGCAAAACATGCGCTGGACGCCGCCGGGGCGACCTATGATATCGTAACCGTTCCGGGCGCGCTCGAAATCCCGCCGGCAATCGCCATGGCGCTTGACGGAGCGGACGAAGGCGGAACGGAGTATGATGGCTTCGTGGCGCTTGGCATGGTCATCCGCGGCGAGACCTACCACTTCGATATCGTCGCCAACGAATCCTCGCGTGCGATCATGGACCTCGCAGTGAGCGAGAGCCTGGCGATCGGTAATGGTATTCTGACGGTGGAAAATGACGACCAGGCCTGGGCACGCGCCCGCCGGTCGGAAGGCGACAAGGGTGGGTTTGCCGCGCGCGCTGCGCTCACCATGATTGAACTTAAGAAGAAACTGGGCACGGAAAAGTGACGAAGACCCCCTCGGATCAACCGCTGAAGCAAGTCAACCAGCGCGGCGCCGCGCGCCTCGCCGCGGTGCAGGCGCTCTATCAGATGGATATCGGCGGCAGCGGCGTGCTCGAAGTGGTTGCCGAGTACGAGGCCCATCGCCTCGGCCAGGACGTCGACGGCGACACCTATCTGAAGGCCGATGCCTCGTGGTTCCGGTCGATCGTTTCGGGCGTCGTGCGCGACCAGCGCAAGCTCGACCCGTTGATCGGCGCAGCCCTTCAGGACGATTGGGCTCTGTCACGTCTCGATTCCACCGTGCGCGCCATCCTGCGTGCAGGTACCTTCGAGATGCTGGAGCGCAAGGACGTACCCGTACCGGTGATCGTTACCGAATATGTCGAGATCGCCAAGGCCTTCTTCAGCGATGACGAGCCCAAGCTGGTCAACGCCGTTCTCGACCGCATCGCCAAGCAGGTGCGTGGCGAAGCAAGGAAATAGAGATCATGGTCGCGGCTGCGGTGGATGACTTGGGCGGTGCCCTTCGCGAAGCGCGCCGCAACGTTTTCCTTCTCTCCGCCGCGCAGGCCATGCTCGGCGTCGTCGGGCCGATCTGCTTTTCCATCGGTGGTGTCGCGGGTTATCAACTGCTGGCGAACGACAAGTCGCTGGCAACGGCACCGCTTACCGCCTTCAACGTCGGCATGGCGCTTGGCGTCGTCTTGGTTGCGATGCTGTCGCGTGTCATCGGTCGGCGCAGTGCATTCATCAGCGGCACCGGACTTGCCGCATTTGGCGCGGCGCTTGCCGCGGTTGCCCTCTTCCGCGAAAGCTTCTGGCTCTTCGCCTTCGCGCTGGCGATGCTCGGCGCGTCGAATGGCTTCACCCAGAAGCTGCGCTTTGCCGCTGCCGACGCGTCTCCCTCTTTCTACAAACCAAAGGCGATCTCGCTGATCCTTGGCGGAGGCATCATCTCGGCGGTGCTCGGCCCCCAGATCGTCATCTTCGCCGACGACCTTTTCGCACCGGTCGCCTTTGCCGGTGCCTTTGTCGTTCTTATCCCGGTCTGCCTGATAGCGGCCTTCTTCTTTGCGCCGTTGAGGCTGCCGGAAGCGGGCGTCATGGTCAGCGACCATCATGACCAGAGCGTGCGTCCGCTCGGCACAATCGTTCGCAGCCAGCGCTTCGTCACCGGCATGGTCTGTGGCATTTCCAGCTATGCGCTGATGACCTTCATGATGACCGGCGCACCGGTCGCCATGGTGGTTGGCTGCGGTTTTTCGACCGACCTCGCAACGCTCGGCATTCAGTGGCACGTGCTCGCAATGTTCGCCCCGAGCTTCGTCACGGGTTGGCTGATCAGCCGTTTCGGCGCCGAGCGCATCGTCGGTTGCGGCCTGCTTCTGTTGATGGCCTGCGCTGCGGTGGCCCATATGGGCGTCGAACTCTGGAACTTCTGGGGCGCGTTGGTCTTGCTCGGGCTTGGCTGGAATTTCGGCTTCATCGGCTCGACCGCGATCGTTGCGAGTAGCTATCGGTCGCAGGAAGCCGACAAGGTACAGGCCTTCCATGATATCATCCTGTTCACAACCGTGGCATTGTCGTCCTTCGCGTCAGGCAAGGTCCTGTCCACCTATGGCTGGGACATGCTGAATGCCGTCGTCTGGCCGGTCACCATCGTTTGCCTCGTCCTTCTTCTGCTGCTGAAGCGGGCACCACGCAACGCCGCCGCCTAACGCGCGACTTCTCCACAAAATCAACGCCGTCCAGCGCCGTCACACTGGTGTTTTCCGGGGCTTGACGATCTCCCGTTGCAACCGCACTCTGGCCGCGCCGTGAGGGGTGCTGCTTGAGGAGGTGGTGCGTGATTCGCGGATTTGAGGGGCCTGCGGCCGGGAGTGAGTCCGCGGGTTGTAACGGAGGGTAATGCGAAATGACCATTTTGTTGGGCGTTATCGCATGCGGGTTGCTCGCGGTGGCTTACGCCATCTGGGCAACACAGTCGGTGCTTGCCGCCGACCAGGGGAACGCCCGCATGCAAGAAATCGCAGGCTACATTCGTGAAGGGGCGCAGGCCTATCTCACGCGTCAGTATAAGACCATTGCCATCGTCGGTGTCGTCGTATTCATCGCCGCTTGGGTTCTTCTTTCTCCCGCCGCCGCGTTCGGCTTTCTCGTCGGTGCGATCCTTTCGGGCGCCGCCGGCTTCATCGGCATGCATGTTTCGGTTCGGGCCAATGTCCGCACTGCCCAGGCGGCTTCGGTCAGCCTTGCTTCCGGCCTCGACATCGCTTTCAAGTCCGGCGCCATCACCGGCCTTCTCGTAGCGGGTTTGGCGCTTCTCGGCGTCTCCGTCTACTACGTCGTCCTCACGGCCGGTCTCGGGCATGAACCTGCCTCGCGCGAAGTGATCGATGCGCTGGTGGCCCTCGGTTTCGGCGCTTCGCTGATCTCGATCTTTGCCCGTCTCGGCGGCGGTATCTTCACCAAGGGTGCGGACGTCGGCGGTGACCTCGTCGGCAAGGTGGAAGCCGGTATTCCCGAGGATGATCCGCGCAACCCGGCGACGATTGCCGACAACGTCGGTGACAATGTCGGTGACTGCGCCGGCATGGCCGCCGACCTGTTCGAGACCTATGCCGTCTCGGTCGTGGCGACCATGGTGCTGGCGGCAATCTTCTTTGCCGGCACGCCGGTGCTTGCGACCGTCATGGTCTATCCGCTGGCGATTTGCGCAGCCTGCATCATCACCTCGATCGTTGGTACCTTCTTCGTCAAGCTCGGCACCAACAACTCGATCATGGGCGCACTCTACAAGGGCCTGATCGTCACTGGCGCCTTGTCGATCCTGGGGCTTGGAGCAGCCACGTCGTTTACCATCGGGTGGGGCGCGATCGGCACTGTCGCGGGCAAGGACATCACCGGCTGGAACCTGTTTCTTTGCGGCATCCTCGGCCTGGTCGTCACGGCTCTGATCGTGGTGATCACGGAGTACTATACCGGCACCAACAAGCGCCCGGTAAACTCGATCGCCCAGGCCTCGGTCACCGGCCATGGCACCAACGTGATCCAGGGGCTTGCGGTCTCGCTGGAATCGACTGCCCTGCCGGCGATCGTCATTGTCGGCGGCATCATCGCCACCTACCAGCTCGCGGGCCTCTTCGGCACCGGCATTGCCGTCACCGCCATGCTCGGCCTTGCCGGCATGATCGTGGCGCTCGATGCCTTCGGGCCTGTGACCGACAATGCCGGTGGCATCGCGGAAATGTCGCACCTTCCGCCGGAAGTGCGCAAATCGACCGACGCGCTCGACGCCGTCGGCAACACCACCAAGGCGGTCACCAAGGGTTATGCGATCGGTTCGGCCGGTCTCGGCGCCCTGGTGCTCTTCGCCGCCTATTCGAACGACCTCAGCTACTTCGCGGCCAATGGCGACAAGTATCCGTACTTTGCCGACGTCGGTCAGATCTCCTTCGACCTTTCCAACCCCTACGTGGTCGCGGGGCTGATCTTCGGTGGTCTCATCCCCTACCTCTTCGGCGGTATCGCGATGACGGCCGTCGGCCGTGCTGCCGGCTCGATCGTCGAGGAGGTTCGTCGACAGTTCCGCGAAAAGCCGGGGATCATGGAAGGCAAGGAGCGGCCGGACTACGGCCGTGCCGTTGATCTTTTGACGAAGGCTGCGATCCGCGAAATGGTCGTTCCTTCGCTGCTGCCGGTGCTGGCGCCGATCGTCGTCTACTTCGGCGTCTTGCTTCTTTCAGGCTCGAAGGCTTCGGCTTTTGCGGCACTCGGGGCATCGCTTCTCGGTGTTATCGTCAACGGCCTCTTCGTGGCGATCTCGATGACTTCGGGCGGTGGTGCCTGGGACAATGCCAAGAAGAGCTTCGAGGACGGTTTCGTCGACAAGAACGGCACTCGCCACCTCAAGGGCTCGGACGCCCACAAGGCATCCGTCACCGGCGACACGGTCGGCGATCCTTACAAGGATACGGCCGGCCCTGCGGTCAACCCGGCAATCAAGATCACCAACATCGTGGCCTTGCTGCTGCTTGCAGTTCTTGCCTGATTGCATCGCTGAAACGAAAAAGGCCCGCGGAAGCGACTTCCGCGGGCCTTTTCTTTGCGATCGGTAAACTACCTGCTCCCGAAGTCCTTGAAGAGGCTGCGTGCTGCAGCCTGTCCGGCGCCGGGGCCTGTCAGCAACTGGCCGAGGAAGCTCGTTTCCTTGCCGCCGGTCGGTGTCGTGCGCGACAGCATGTCGAAGACCTTGCCGTCCTTGAGCGTGTAATGGGCGAGCTGGCTGACGGTCCCTTCCTTGTCGAAATAGACCGCAAGGATCGACTGGCCGATCAGCTGTGGCTTCATGAAGGCGACCGGACGCTTGCGAGTTTGCGAGATGTAGTAAAACACTTCATTGTCGAAGGTCGCGGTCGTCGACGGCGTGCCGAGCGACAGGAGAACCTGCTCGCGGCTCGAACCAACAGGAACGAGATTTAGCGTTTCCTGGTCAACCACATAACCCTGGTGAAGGACTTCTCCGACATTGGCGGATTGGCAGGCTGAAAGGGTGAGGCCGGCGATGGTAGCTACGACCGCCACGCGGCCGAGGGTCTTAAAATTCTTTCTCAAATACCGCTTCGTCAACGACAGCTCCCCTTGGAGAAACGATGGCAGATCCGCCATTGCAATTCGTGCCTGCTTCGGTAAACCAGCTTCGGCCGTCATGCAACAACGGGATGGGCGCTTGCGCGCATTTCGGAAAAGCCAAGCCCGAGCTTTGTGATGATTTTTGGACTGTTTAAAAGAAAAAGTGGCAACACCACGATTGTCGAGCGGCAGTACGCACTGCTGACGTCGGCGGCACGCCAACCCTATCTCTACACCGACCTCGATGTGCCTGACACGGTCATGGGACGCTTCGAGATGCTCTCGGCCATGTTGATCCTCTATTTCCGCCGCACGCGCGCCTCGGCGCGGCCCGGCCAGGAGATTGCCCAGGAGATCATCGATGCCTTCTTCGAGGATGTCGATCATTCAATTCGAGAACTCGGCGTTGGTGACGCTGGCGTGCCGAAGAAGATGAAGAAGCTGGCCAGCATGTATTACGGCCGCCTCGAAGCCTACGCGACGGCGCTGGAAGAAAAGGACGGCGTGGCTCTGGCCGCGGCACTGAGGCGCAATTTCCACCCGGACGGCGGTGATGCCGCTCCAACGATGGACGCGCTTGCCGCCTATTTGCTCGCGGTTGAGGCGCAGCTCGTCGATGTCGATGAGGCCGTCGTCGAGGCTGGCCAGTTGCGCATCCCACCCGCCGGAGCGTAAGAGAGATAAAAAGCACCGCCGCCGGACACCCGAGTGGTGGCTGTTCATCGCGTGCGGGCGCCGTCGAGCGCCTGCCCGAGGAAGGATCCGATCATGAAAGACGATAGCCAGCCGGCCTTCTCATACCCGGTGAAGGTGGGGCATATCTCGGCCAACGCAGTCAATGTGCACCTTTCCGCAAACGAGCGGGAGCGGGCGGCCCTTGCGAAGCTCTGGGGTGTCAACGAGGTTCTGGAGTTGACTGCCGAATTGCAGATCGCGCGCTGGAAAAAGGATGGCATCAAGATCAAGGGTGACGTCTCCGCGCGCATCGTTCAGAGCTGTGTCGTGACGCTGGATCCGGTGGAAGCCGACATTCGCGAACCCGTCGAGGCGATCCTGGTGCCGGAAGGTTCCCGGCTTGCCCGCCAGGCGAGCAATGACGGTGGCGAAATGGTGCTGGATCCGGACGGGCCCGATATTCCCGACACCTTCACCGGTGACACGATCGATGCCGGTGTGGTCGTCAGCGAGCAGGTGGCGCTCGCCATCGATCCCTACCCGCGCAAGCCGGGTGTGACCTTCGGGGAACGCATCGAGAGCACGGCGGCCGATGACAAGAAGCCGAACCCGTTTGCAGTGCTGAAGGACTGGAAAAAGGACTGAGGCCGCCAGAATCTCGGCTACAATTCGGTTGTCACGAAAAGGAAAAGCAGTATTTTGGCCCCAAACCGGCCAAAAGAGCCGCTGAAGCGATCTGCCCTGCTTGGCTCAAGCGTCAGAAGCAATATGTTTCGTCATTGCGTTCCCGTTGAATGCGCCACGACGGCACGTGTTGTGTGGCAGAAGTAAAGGACAAGACACGCGTGGTCAGAATTTCACTTGACGTGATGGGTGGCGACTATGGTCCCGAAGTCGTCATCCCGGGCGCAGCAAGAGCGCTCGAGCGTCATCCGGACATCAAGTTCGTGTTGTTCGGCATCGAGGCGCAATGCGCGGACCTCCTGGAGAAACATCCGAAGCTGAAGGCCAGCAGCACCTTCTACGATTGCGAAATTGCCGTCGGGATGGACGAGAAGCCAAGCCAGGCTCTTCGCCGCGGCCGCGGCAAGTCGAGCATGTGGAAGGCGATCGATGCGATCAACGCCGGCGAGGCCGATGTCGTCGTCTCGGCCGGCAATACGGGCGCACTCATGGCCATGTCGGTCTTCTGTTTGCGCACGATGCAGGGCATCCAGCGCCCGGCGATTGCCGCCATCTGGCCGACGCTGAAAGGCGAGAGCATCGTGCTCGACGTCGGCGCGACGATCGGAGCCGACGCGCAGCAGCTCATGGATTTCGCGTTGATGGGCGGCGCCATGGCGCGGGCGCTGTTTGAGATCGAGCGGCCGACGGTCGGCCTTCTGAATGTCGGGGTCGAGGAGATCAAGGGGCAGGAAGAGGTCAAGGAGGCCGGCCGCCTGATCCGCGAAGCCAACATTGATGGCTTTGACTATTACGGCTTCGTCGAAGGAGACGATATCGGTCGCGGAACGGTCGACGTTGTCGTCACCGAAGGCTTCTCCGGCAACATCGCATTGAAGGCTGCCGAGGGCACCGCGCGCCAGATTGCCGAGTATCTGCGCGCCGCGATGTCGCGCACCCTGCTTGCCAAGATCGGTTACATTCTGGCGAAGGGCGCGTTTGACCGCCTGCGCGAGAAGATGGATCCCCGCAAGGTCAACGGCGGTGTCTTCCTCGGCCTCAATGGCGTCGTGATCAAGAGCCATGGTGGCGCTGACGCCGAGGGGTTTGCCGCCGCAATCGACGTCGGTTACGACATGGTGAAGAACGGCCTGAAGTCGAAGATCGAATTCGATCTGGCGAAGTATCATGGCGCCGAGCCGCCACGGGCCCTTTCCGCCGGCATGAATGATGAGGTTTGAATAGATGATCCGTTCCGTCGTTCGCGGCTTCGGCGCAGCGTTGCCAAAGCGCGTGGTTACCAATCAGGAACTCGAGTCCAAGGTCGATACGTCCGATGAGTGGATCGTGCAGCGCACCGGTATCCGCCAGCGCTACATCGCCGGTGAAGGCGAAACCACCGCGTCGCTGGGTGAGGGCGCGGCGCGCGCCGCACTCGCCAATGCAGGCCTGACCCCCGATGACATCGATCTGATCATCCTTGCGACCTCGACGCCGGACAACACGTTTCCGGCAACTGCGGTCAACATCCAGGACCGTCTCGGCATGCGTCATGGCGCAGCCTTCGACATGCAAGCCGTCTGTTCCGGCTTCGTCTATGCGGTAACCACGGCAGACGCCTATATCCGCGGCGGGCTGGCAAAGCGTGTGTTGGTGATCGGCGCAGAGACATTCTCGCGCATCCTCGACTGGAATGACCGCACGACCTGCGTGCTCTTCGGCGACGGTGCCGGCGCCATCGTTCTCGAGGCCCAGCACGGGGAAGGCAACAATGCCGATCGCGGCGTGCTCACCGCCCAGCTCCGCTCCGATGGCGCCCATCGCGAAAAACTCTACGTCGATGGCGGGCCGTCGACCACGGGTACCGTCGGCCATCTCAAGATGGAAGGTCGCGAGGTCTTCAAACACGCCGTCGGCATGATCACCGACGTGATCGAGGCTGCCTTCGAGGCAACCGGAACGACCGCGGACGATCTCGACTGGCTCGTCCCGCACCAGGCCAACCGGCGTATCATCGACGGCTCTGCCAAGAAGCTTGGCATCCCGCTCGACAAGGTTGTGGTGACAGTCGACCTCCATGGCAATACCTCGGCCGCTTCCATTCCGCTGGCGTTGAGCGTTGCTGCGGGCGATGGACGGATCAAGAAGGGTGACCTCGTCCTGCTCGAGGCGATGGGTGGCGGCTTCACCTGGGGTTCAGTTCTCCTCCGCTGGTAAAGAAATTGCTTAAGCAACAGGCGCTTGACCGGAAATGGTAAGGGCAATAGTCTTCGGACGCTGATCGGCGTACCAGACGTTGGTGGGGGAAGATGAGCGGAAAAACAGTAACACGGGCGGACTTGGCTGAATCGGTTTTTCGTAAGGTGGGTCTGTCACGGACAGAGTCTGCCGAACTGGTGGAAACCGTCATTGACGAAATATGCAACGCAATCGTGCGTGGCGAGAGCGTGAAACTGTCTTCGTTCGCGACCTTCCAGGTCCGCGACAAGAACGAGCGCATCGGGCGAAACCCGAAGACCGGCGAAGAAGTGCCGATCTCGCCTCGCCGGGTCATGACCTTCAAGGCCTCGAATGTGCTGAAGCAGCGCGTGCTGAAGGCGCACTTGAGCCGCAGGGCCAAGCAGAAGCCTGCATCTCCCGTCGCGTGAAGTCATGACGTCAACCACAAATGTGGTTGAAAACCCATCCATAAGCCGTTGAAATGGAGCCGATTCGTGCCATCATCGGTACGATATCGGTTCATTGCGGCAATCGACGACTGAGTCGCGTGACATGGAATGGGAAGATATGGAAAAGAGCCCGGACGCTTTTCGCACCATCAGCGAGGTCGCAGACGACCTCGATCTGCCGCAGCACGTTCTGCGCTTCTGGGAGACCCGATTCCAGCAAATCAAGCCAATGAAGCGGGGCGGCGGCCGGCGCTACTACCGGCCGGAGGATGTCGACCTTCTCAAGGGGATCCGACATCTGCTTTACGATCACGGCTACACCATCAAGGGCGTTCAGAAGCTTCTGAAGACGAACGGCAACAAGTTTGTTGCCGCCATCGCCAGCGGCGATCTGGCAACGGTCGAGGCGCTTGCTGCATCGAGCAATGAGGAGCCTGTGCCGCCGAAGGCCGGGCTTTCCGAGGAGGATCAGATCGTCGGGCGTGCGAAGGCGCCGGCGAGCCGCCGCTTCTTCTCCTTTGGCGGCAGCAACGAGGATGTACCCGAGATTTCGCTCGGCAAATCCTCTTCCGTGGGCAAGGAAGATCGCGCCCTGCTGCAAGAGGCGCTCTACGATCTCCTGGAGTGCAAGCGCCTGCTCGACCAGGTGCGCTAAAGGCTCAGCCCGCGCTGCGAGAGCATCATTACGTCAGCCTCATCGGTGATAGCCTGTGCTCGACCGTTGTCGAGGCGTCGCCGCACGCTCTCAGGCCATGGCATGCGCGGTCTTTCGCTGCGCTGCCGGCCATCGCCGATCGCCTTGCGAAGGCAATCATCCTAGTAGTCGTGGCTGCGAGGAGCGGCCGTCGGATTTCGCGCGTCCTCACAAACGCCAAGGCGCCGTGTGCTCAGGATATCACACGGCGCCGTTCAGCTCTTAGCGATGTCGATTACCTCGCGGTTGCCCGTGGGCGCGCTAGTAGGATAGCCGGAAACCTCCCGGGCTTGACGCGGAAACGTCAGGTTCGGGGTAGGGGCCAGTCCACTGGGCATAGGTGGTGTTGGTCGAGCCCGAAGTCGCACAGCCGGACAAGGTCAAAAGTGCAAGTGCGGCGAGTGCGATCAAAGATTTAAGAGGCATGGTTTTCTCCAGGATAGGGAGCGCTCCAGGCCTCAAGGGCCAGTGCCAAACTGTCCCTCAAATCAATTGTGATAGCAAGCTCACGTTACGTTAGGTACCGTGTTTCGGGCAGCACAATTTCGGAATTGGTGAAGGTTCCATTGCCGTGCGGCGCAGGCCTGGACCCCTGGCAACCACGCGCGATGGCCCGGCGCAAGCCGGTTGTAAGATCATCATTCTGAAAAGAGGAGAAATGGTCGGAGCGGCGGGATTCGAACCCACGACCCCTTGACCCCCAGTCAAGTGCGCTACCGGGCTGCGCTACGCTCCGAACCGAGGAAAGCCCTATAGTCTCAACGGTTAGAGTGCAAGCGGGAATTTCAAAGTCAGCGCGAAAAAGAAATGTCCAGCGTGGATAAGTGGCGAATGAAGCGGCAGAGATAGCCACTGCGCGTTGAGGTCGTGCGTTGCCGATCGCCGTTGCAATGTTCTGTTGCTACTTCGCCGCAGGAAGGATGGGCTGTGCCCGCCTCTTGCTGGCGAGTGCCCGGTAAAGGACTTCCGTCTGATCGAGCATCACACCAAGGGTGAAGCGATCCTTGAGACGCTCGGCGGCGGCGGACATCGTCTTGAAGGTTTCGGTTTCCGCTGACCTGACCATCGTCTTGGCAAGCAGTGACGTGTCGTCGCTGTTTGGCAGGATGAAGCCGTTGACGCCGTCGTCAATGACGGTGCGCGCGCCGCCGATGTCGGTGGCGATAATCGGCTTGCCGGCTGCGGCGCCCTCAAGCATGACATAGGACATGGCTTCATAGCGGCTCGGCATGACCAGGACGTTGAAGGCGGAAACCGCCTGCGGGCCGGTGAAAGCAGAAGTCAGATGCATACGGTTCTGCAGTCCGCTTTCGGCCATGGATTTGCGCAGGCTGCTCTCCATCTCGCCGGCGCCTATGATCACCAGGTGGCTGTTCTTGACCGATGCGGCGGCGCTCCTGAATGCGGCGATCAGCCGTTCCGGCGCTTTTTGCGCGGAGAGCCGGCCGATAAAGCCGAAGACGAAGGCATCCGGCGCAATGCCGAAGCTGGCGCGCAGCGTCGCCGCCATGTCGCACGACGGCGCCTCAACGCCGTTGACGATCACCGATATTCGGTTCTGCGGCATGTGAAGGGACAAGGCGTGGTGGCGTTCATCTTCGGAAACGCAAATCAGTCGATCGGTGAAGAATCGGGCGAGACCCCACTCGATTGCGCCATACATCATCCGGCCACCGCGGCCGAGGGTCGGATCCATGGTGCGAAAGGCGTGCGGCGTATAGACCCTCGGCACGTGCGGGCCGGGGAACCTCAGGCGCGTCAGCGCGCCCGCCTTCGAGCTGTGGCCGTGGACGATATCGAAGCTGCCGTGGCGCAGGATGCGTCGCAATTCACGGAAAGCGCCGATGTCCGACGGCCCCGGTGCCCGCTTCATGTCGACCGCATGCGCCGCTGGCAGGCCCATCGCCTTCAGTTCACGAACGAAGCCGTCCTCGGCGCGCACCGGCGAGTAGACGGCCTGCACATGGTGGCCGCGGGCATGCATGCCCCGGCACAGGTCGAGAAAGTGCCGACCCGAGCCGCCGCCGCTCGGTTCCAGCACTTGCAGTAGCCGCAAGGGCAAGGGGAGGGGCTTCGGCCGGCCCGCAGCGGCATTTTCCATAATCATGAGCTCCAGCGCACGCGCGCTTGCCGGCGATGGCGATATTCGAGGGCGGCGCATCCCCAGATGATGCCGAGCAGCAGATAGAAATGGCGCCAGTGATCGGTGTCAATGACGTTGCCGACGCCAACATGGCCGAGAGCCGCCACCCAGGCGATCATCAGATAGGTCTGCCACGGGCGATTGAGCAGCAGGAAACGGAAGCCAAGCGAAAGCGTCCAGATGGTGAGTGTCACGTAACTGATGAAACCGAGCCAGCCATAGGACGTCAGAGATTTCAGCCAGACATTGTGCTCGTCTTCCGGGAAGATAGTGCTGAAGACCATGGGGCCGATGCCGAGCGGTTTTTCCATCGACATCTGGAAGCCAAGCCGATGACGCTCGAAACGCCCGAGATGGCCCCCGTCATAGTCCTGTACCAGCTGCGAGCGGCTGGAAAACAACGTTGCCACCTGCTCGGATTGAAGGGCGACGAGCAGCGCACCAACGATCATCAGTCCACCGACGAGTGCGAGAACAAGGATCCTCAGACGAAACAGGCCGCTGCGTTCCTTGAGCAGCATGACGAAGACGAAGGTGACCACGCAGAAGAGGTTGAGCGCCCAGGCCGCACGCGAAAACGACAGGAAGACCCCGAGAGCCAGGATCAGCAGGGCGGCGATCTTCAGCGGCGCCTTCTGGATCGGCTGGGTGAGGATCCCGTGGATCAGATACATGGCCGGCACCGAGAGAAAGGGGCCGAACACGTTGGGATCCTGGAATGCGCCCTTGGCGCGGCCGTAGAGGGTGAAGCTTTCGGCACCCGGAACCGCGCCGAAATAGCCGAGAATGCCGAGGAGAGCGGTGATGACTGCAGCGCATGTCCAGGCATTGAAGATCAGACGCAGACGCTCGTGCCGGTCTTCGATGATGGCCGCATAAAACACCGATGACAGGGCGAGGAAGCCGGAGACCGCCATGTACATCGGGCCCTTGCTCAGGTCGACCATCACGGTCAGCGACAGCATGCCCCCCACCATGAACAGCGTCAGCAAGGTCAAAAGCGGGGCAATGTGCCGCGAGATCTTCAGTCCGAAGAGGGCCCAGAGACCGATAAGGGCGACCAGGAACAGTTCATAGGGCGCCGGCTCGAAAATGACGAAGCCGGAGAGAAACACGGCGAACGCCACGAGCCCGGAGCCAAGCAGCGAGAGCGCCGCAAGCTGGGGACGAGCGATCGGGAGCCGGCCTGTGTCGACGGTGCTCAATAGGCATTCTCTGTGTTGAGAAGCCGGAAAGGCGTCAGGAACAGGATCTTCAGGTCGAAGAGCAGCGACCAGTTTTCGATGTAGTAGAGGTCGAAGGCCGTGCGCAGGCGGATCTTCTCGTCATTGTCGATTTCGCCGCGCCAGCCGTTGATCTGGGCCCAGCCGGTGACGCCAGGCTTGACGCGGTGGCGGGCGAAGTAGCCCTCGACCACGTCGGAATAGGTACGGTTCTGCGTCTGGGCGAGCACGGCATGCGGGCGCGGTCCGACAAGCGACAGTTCGCCCTTCAGCACGTTGAAGATCTGGGGCAGTTCATCGATCGATGATTTGCGAATGAAACGGCCAACCGGGGTGACGCGGGGATCGCCCTTGGTGACGGCGTTGCGCGCCGTCGGGTCGCTCATGTGGGTATACATCGAGCGGAACTTGTAGACCTCGATCGTCTCATTGTTGAAGCCGTGCCGCTTCTGCTTGAAGATGATCGGCCCCGGCGAGGTGGCTTTGACCGCAATGGCAGCTCCCAGCATGATCGGCCACAACAGCACCAGGGCGACCAGGCTGAAGAGGATATCGAAGCCGCGCTTGGCCACCGAATCCCAGTCGGCGATCGGCTTGTCGAAGATGTCGAGCATCGGCACATCGCCGACGTGAGAATAGCTGCGCGGACGGAAACGCAGGTTGTTGGCATGGGCCGCAAGCCGGATGTCGACCGGCAGGATCCAGAGCTTCTTGAGAAGCTGCAGAATGCGCTTTTCTGCCGTCAGCGGCAGCGAAATGATCAGCATGTCGATGCGCGCAAGGCGTGCGAACTCCACGAGTTCGTCGACGGTGCCAAGCTTGGGATAGCCGGCAATGACGCTGGGTGAGCGGCGCTCGTCGCGATCGTCGAAAATCCCGCAGATCCGGATGTCGTTGTCCGCCTGGTGTTCGAGAGTGCGGATCAGATCCTTGGCAGGCTGGCCGCCGCCGACGACGACGGCGCGCCGTTCCATGGTGCCGTTGCGCGCCCAGTGGCGGATGGAATAGGCGATGAAGGCACGCTCGGCGAGGAGAAACAGAGCGCCACCAATGAACCAGCCGCCGAACCAGACGCGGGAATACTGGTGGCCGGATTTGAGGAAGAACAGGGCGATGGCGATGCCGCCGAAGGCGACGGCCCAGGCGGCGAGGATGCGCGGCATCACGCGCAGCCAGGCGCGCAGCGCCGGGATCTGGTAGGTGTCGGCGATCTGCATGGCGGCGACCGCCAGCGCCGAGCCGCCAACCAGGATGGCCAGATAGAGCGGCAGTTGATCAAAGCCCGGCTGGACATAGAGCGCGTTGATGGCATAGCCGATCGCAAAGAGCGCGCTGAACTCGAAGAGACGCATCAGCCCCATGATCATGGCGGGCGAATAGGTGTCGGCCCGGAACTGTTCGGCAATCTGGCGCGCCAGCGGGTTGAGTTCCGCGGCGGGCTCGTCGCTGGGGGTCTCGCCGGGCGCGCGGGCGCGAATTGCCGAAATCTTCTTGCGAAGCGTTTCGGGATCGAATGAACCCGGGCGATCAAACTTGTTCATGGCTGTCTTCCGGCGCTGAAGTCCCTCAGTCCGAATAGCAGAAAGCCACTAAGAAACGCTTACGTTGTGGGCAACACGCTATCCGCGGGCGGCTGGTAACGGCACAATTCCCGATAGAGCCTTAGCATATCGCCCGACATTACCGAAGCAGCGAATCGCGATTTGAAGGTGCTTGGATCCGGCATCACGCGCGCCGCCCAATCGTCTTCCGTGATCGCGCGGGCCATGATGGTGGCCAATGACTGGGCGTCGGCCGGTTCGGCGAGTGCCGCGCTGTCGCGCCCCAGTATTTCTGGGATGCCGCCGACACGGCTGGCGATGACGGGTTTTCGCGCCGCGAGCGCCTCAAGAACGATGTAGGGCATAGATTCGGCGCGTGAGGGCACGACGACGTTGCGCGCCAGTGTGAAAGCCTCGCGCGTCTTCATGGCCGGCTGCATCTTGATGCGGCGGCTCAGTCCCTGCTGCAGCATCAGTTCGCCATATTCCTGCTGTTGCGGACCATCGCCGATCATCAGGGCCGAGAGTGGTCGTCCGACGAGCCGTTCCGTGCGTGCGAAGGCGTCCACAAACAAATCGGGACCCTTCAGGTCCCGCATCATGCCGATATAGAGGAAGTCGACGGCGTCGGGCCGGGGCACCACGACCTCGAACTCGCCATCCTCTACGCCGTTGTAGATCAGTTCGTGCCGGACACTCGGTTTGCCGACCTTGGAGTAATAGGTCTGGCGTTCGAAATCGCAGACGAAGACGAGCGCGTCGGCGAGCCGTCCCTGAATCCTCTCCAGCGCGAAGACGATCGGTCCGATCAGCGAGCGGCGGCGGTAGTGCAGGCTACCTCCGTGTGGTGAATAGAGGCGGGCTACGCGATACCTGTTGACCCGCAAGGCTGAACCGATGAGACGAGCGATGGCGCCACCCTTGGCGCCGTGCCCATGCAGCACATCCGGTTGCAAACTTCTGATTTCCTTATAGCCGCGCCACAGGGCGGCAAAATCCGACGGTCCGACCGAGCGATGGATCGGCATGCGCACGAGGCCGAGCGCGAGATAGGGCCGGATCTCGTCGAACAGAGCATCTTCGTAGCTGCCCCCGGTGGTGCTGTCGCAGAGGATGCCGACCTCGTGGCCGGCGCTGGCGTGCGCCTCGGCAAGGTCGCGCACATGGCGGAAGATCCCGCCGACGGGCGACCTGAAACAGTGAATGATGCGCAGGGGACGCTGTTGCTGCATTGAGATCAGAACAGACGTTCGCGGACATAGATCGTGTCGCCGGCAAGCACGGCGTCGGTGATCGGCACCCGGCCGGTGATGATGCGGCCGTTGATCTTCCGGGTAATGTCGGCGTTGGACTGGTTGGCGCGCGGCGAGAAGCCGCCGGCAACAGCGATGGCGTTCTGCACGGTCATGCCCGGCACATAGGCATACTGGCCAGCCTGGCCGACTTCGCCCATGATGAACACGGAACGATAACGGTCGACCTCGATGGTGACGTCGGGATCGCGCAGGTAGCCTTGCTTCAGCTTGGCGGCGATCATGCCTTCGAGCTCGGGCAGGGTCTTGCCACGCGAGGCGATCGTGCCGATCAGCGGAAAGGCGACATACCCGGCCTGGTCGACCGTATAGGTGCCGCTGAGGCCCGCCTGTTCGAAGACGTTGATGCGAAGTCGATCGCCGCTGTCGAGGCGATAGGGCTGGATGGTCGCTTCGCTGAAGGCTTTCGGCGCCGGCTGGTAGCTCGTGCAGCCGCCGAGCAACATCGACAGCGCTGCCGCCGTGATCGCGAGACCCGTCTTGATAGCTGCGGTTGACATGCGGTTCATAGGCTCCGGAAACGACCAGCTTTGCAGACGTTATCGATCCGTTAGGGTTAATAGCCGGTAAACTCGCGGTAGAAATTTCCAGGGTAAGCGGTGCAGCAGGGGAAGATACAGCACCCGGAAGTTGATGATATTAACCCTTGCGTTACCATGTTCGTTTACCGTCCGGCGAGATATGAAGGTGCGGAGCCAGTGGCATGTCGGGACGCGACAGCGGACAGCAGGATGTGGAAATCGACCTCGGCGGCCTGTTCCGTGCTGTCTGGGATCGGCGCGTCAAGGTGTTGCTGGCAACGGCCTGCGTCACGGCGCTAGCCTTCGGCGCGGCAAAGATGATTGCCCCGGACTACCAGAGCGAAACCCGCGTCCTGATCGAATCGCGTGAGCCGGAATTCAGCGGTTCCAACCAGGCTCCGCAGGCCGGTGCCGATCGTGTCTTTGATGAATCCGGCATCCTCAGCCAGGTGCAGGTCCTGCGCTCTGCCGATCTGATCAAGCAGGTCGCACGCAACATGAAGCTCTACGAGCTGAAGGAATTCGACCCGTCGGCGGCACCCTCGGCGCTTTCCGACCTGCTCGTCATGCTCGGCCTGAGGAAGAACCCGCTGGAACTGCCGCCTGAGGAGCGGGTGCTCAACGAGTTCAATTCGAAGCTCCAGGTCTATCAGGTGGAGAAGTCGCGAGTGATCGCGATCGCGTTTACCTCCAAGGATCCGAAGCTCGCCGCTGCCGTCCCCAACGAAATGGCAAAGGTTTTCCTCGCGCTGCAGAGCGGCGCCAAGCTCGACACCAATTCCGAGGCGACCCGCTGGCTCGAGCCGGAGATCGCCAACCTGCGCGAAAAGGTGCGGGACGCGGAGGCGAAGGTGGCCGCCTATCGCGCGTCTTCAGATCTCCTGCCGACCGGAGAAACGACGAATTTCGCAACGCGGCAACTGACGGACATCTCGACCGAACTGACGCGGGTGCGCGGCGAACGCGCCAATGCCGAAGCCCGCGCCGCCGGCGTACGATCGGCGCTTGCGAGCGGCCGGGCGCCGGACACCATTACCGATGTCGTCGCTTCACAGATGATCCAGCGGTTGAAGGAGACCGAAGCGAACCTGCAGGCGCAGGTCGCCGATCTCTCAACGACCCTGCTCGACGGCCATCCACGCCTCAAGGCCCTGAAGTCACAACTCGAAGGCATCCGGGGGCAGATCCGCACCGAGACGCGCAAGATCCTGACGAGCCTCGAAAACGAGGCGAAGGTCGGCGAACTGCGTGAACAGCAGCTCACCCAGCAGCTCAACGCCGTGAAAGCCCAGTCCGCTCAGGCGGGCGAGGAAGAGGTCGGATTGCGCGCGCTGGAGCGCGAAGCAACGGCGCAGCGACAGTTGCTGGAAACCTATCTTGCGCGCTACCGGGAGGCGACCTCGCGAACCGTGGAAAACGCCACACCCGCCGATGCGCGGGTGATTTCGACCGCCGTCGTGCCGAACAATGCGAGCTTCCCGAAGGTGCTGCCGATCACCATCGTCGCCGCCTTTGCGACCTTCCTTTTGAGCTGCGTCGCCATCATGTTGAGCGAGCTCTTCAGTGGTCGCGCCCTGAGGCCGGTTTCGGAAGCCGGCGAGCGGCTCCCGGTGCGCTCGCGACCGGCGATCGCAGCAAGCGTTGCGGAGACCGACCTCGACGCGCCCGATAGCGCAGTGGAGTCGGTGCCCATGGAAAGCGAGGTTGCCAAATTCCTGGCGGCTGACGACGCACCGGGCGACGATGTGGGCGCCGCCGGTGATGCGGCGATTGCCGAACCGCGCGAAGCCGACTTCTCGATCGAGGCCGTTGCCGAGCACCTGCGCGCCACGGGCGTGCGCGTAGCGATATCCGTTTCACCGGGCGGCGATGAAGGCTCGACTGCGACGGTGATGCTCGCGCGCCTGCTCGCCGAAGGTGACCAGAAGGTGGTTCTGATCGATCTGACGGGCTCGGCCTGCCCGACGCGGCTGATGGCGCGTTCGGCACAGCTCCCCGGTATCACCAACCTTCTGGCGGGGGAGGTGCCGTTCACCGACACGATCCACGCCGACCGCTTTTCCGATGCGCATATCATCCCGCAGGGTGACGCCGATCCGCGCCAGGCGATGCGTGGTATCGAGCGGCTGAAGATGATCATCGATGCCCTGACGAACGCCTACGACCTTGTCCTGGTCGAGTGCGGCCCGGCAGACGAAATGGCCGTCGAAAAGATTGCCGGCCGTGACAGTGCAGAGATCATCCTCTCTGCGCCGTCGATCAGCGACGAACGCATTGTCGAGGTGCTAACAGGTTTCGGAGAAGCCGGGTACCGTGACATCGTGCTGATGACCGGACAGGCCGAGACAGACCCGGACTATCCGGATCGTGACGCGGCCTAGAGAAGCCTGTATTCCTCGATGACGGCTTTTCAGTCGGCGCTGTCGTGCGCGTTCACCGTCCCCTGTTGCCGTCGTCTTGCGCGCTGAATGCGGGCGTAGATGGCCTTGTTGGCCTTCACTGCCGTTTTCGCGCGCACGACAAGGCGGTGTCGGAGCGCCGCAAGCTGGCCGGCAAGTGTGATCGGCAACACGATATCGCGCAGCGGTGTTTCGATCGTGCACCAGGACCGTTTGTAGGCTTGATCGCCGACACCGAAATCGAACAGACGCACCCCTTGCGACGAGAGACGTTCGATCATTCGGTAGAACAACAATTCTCCCGGGCTTGCATCGCCGGCCAACGCCTCGTCGATCGAGCCGAACTGGCAGATGACGTGATCCGCCTTTCGCGATAGCCCCGCGACGGCGGCGACCCTTCCGTCATTGTCTCCCGTAAGGCGGATCGCGTTCAATTCCATGAGTTCCGCGCCGTCGCCCTGTTGCGCGGCCAGTGCCTGGAAAAATGCCTGAGTCTCGGCCTGCTGGAACACGTCGGGCAGACCAAGCGTCTCGAAGCGCGTTGCCTTCTGGCGGAAAAATGTGTCGAGCAACGACGAAGCCTCATCGGCCGAGCGCGAAATCACGTAGTCGTAGCCGCCCATTGCGGCGAGCCTCCGTTCGGAGATTCGCATCTTCTTGCGACGACGTTTGGCGTTGATCTGCGCCAATGTCAGTTGAATGCTGCCGAGGAGGGGGAGCTGAAACGACGCGTTCTGGTTGGCGATGCTCGAAAGGGTAGCGAACGGGCTCGCATCGCCGCGCCATTCGCCTGGGATCTTGTCGAGCATGACGACATCCGCCAGTCCGCTCAGGGCCGAGCGAATTTCCGCAGCCAGTCCCTTGGCGAGCGCAGGTGTCATGACCGACGAGGCGTCGGCGGCAAAGAGGCCCGTGTTGAGGTTGCTGTGTTCCGTTCCGATCAGGCGCGCGATTCTGGATAGGCGCCCGCGTTCCAGTTCCAGGGGCAGAATGAGCAGCAGCACGCCGTCGAGCGTCACCCGCAGCACCAGCAATTCGCTTTGATGTGTCGCGACCCAGGCTCGGCACCAGTCATAGGCATGATGCAGCGAATTGGCGCCAACACCGTCGAGTGTCCGCCATTCGGTCTCCAGCGGTTCCATCTTGCGATGAACCGAAATCTCGAAGCGGCCGGTGGCAGCGCTCGGCTCGGCACGCAGGGACGCGTGCGCGCGGCGGTCGCCGGAGCCGTCCATGGGGAGATCCGAGTTCGTCATAGAAGCTGCCATCCGGTCCCTGTTGCAGAGCGATTGAACTGCAAGCTCGCTACGATCCGTTTAATTCGGGACTACTTATCAAGATGACCGAGAACAACCGGCGAATGCGGTTAGCAAAGCGTGAAGCAGTGCTGACGGACCCGGCTTGCGCGCGCTAGCCGAGGAAGCCCGTCGCCAGAGCCTGTGCCCATTCCTGACGGTTGCGGCTCTCGGCGAGTTGCGACATCGCCATCCAATCATAGGGAACGTGGCGGAAATTAACGTTCCAGCCTTCTGCCGCCTGTTCGACGATCGCGTAGCGGGCATCGGGTGAGCCCGCCTCGACCTTGTGCGGCACCGGCTGGTCGTCGTCATAGCCGGGGCAGCCGACGCTGCCGGGATTGACCACAAGGCGGCCGTCAGAAAGGCGAACGACGCGCTGGATATGCGTGTGTCCGCACAGGATCACCGGATAGTCGATGCCGACTGCCTCCGCCTCGATTGCCGGGCGGGTGGCCATATGGACGGTGCCTTCAGCCGTCAAAGCCTCGAGCCAATAGGTCTCGTCGCTTGTCGGCGTCGCATGGCAGAGGAAGAACGTGTCGTTGTAGACGTGGGCCACGGGCAGGGTGGTCAGCCATTCGCGGTGCGCCGGCTGCAATTGTTCGTAAGCTGCCCGATCGGACAGCCCCATTTCGTGCGGATCGACGGTCAGGAGATAGCGGTCGTGATTGCCTCGGATCGAGAGGATTGCCCGCTCGATGAGGATGTCGGCGGTCCGGGCGGCATTGAGCGGGCCGCTCAGGTGGTCGCCGAGATTGACGATGTCCGTGACCCCCAGAGCATCGATGTCGGCGAGCACGGCTTCGAGCGCGAGATCGTTGCCATGGATATCAGCAATGACCGCAAGTCTCATGGGCGTCTCTCCTGTTCCGTGCCAGCGGATCAGCGATCCTTGGCCGGCTTTTCCATCCATTTGATGATCAGCATGGCCGGCAAGATCCAGAGCAGGCCGGTAAAGAAGAAGTAGGCGAGATGCACGTACCACGGTGCAGCACCGAGCAACAGTGATGCAAAGGTGACGGCGGCCAGCGCATAAACGACGACGAGGATGATGATCAGGATCGTGCCGATCAGCTTTCTGAGACGTACGGGCATTTCATTTCTTTCACAGGTGCCGAATGCGTGCGGACGGGCCGCGACCGCATGCCGCAAAGGTTTCGGCCTTGTTTTGCATGCCGCTCTGGTGCAAATCAACGGCTTTCCTGAAGGTGCGACCGTTGATCCGTCCGGTCACACCACCGAACCCTGCGATATCAGAGGGACAATGATGGCCGGCGTCGAATTGGCGACAGAACAGATGCTCCGAAGCGAGATCAGCAAGACCGACCGCAACCGTCGGCAAATTCGCGGCTGGCTTGCCGTCGTGCTTTTTACGCTGTTTGCACTGGTGCTCGTCGGTGGCGCCACGCGGCTGACCGAATCGGGCCTGTCAATTACGGAATGGAAGCCGATCCACGGCGTCATCCCGCCGCTTTCGGCCGCCGAATGGGAAGAAGAGTTCCAGCTCTACCAACGCATCCCGCAATACCAGCAGATGAACAGCGGCATGACAGTCGACGAGTTCAAGACCATCTTCTGGTGGGAGTGGGCGCACCGGCTGCTGGCGCGCACCATCGGGTTGATCTTCGCACTGCCGCTCGCCTTCTTCTGGTTCACCGGTCGGGTGGAGCGCAAGCTGCGGATGCCGCTTCTCGGCATTCTCGCGCTCGGAGGATTTCAAGGGTTCATCGGCTGGTGGATGGTGTCTTCCGGTCTCATTGAACGGACCGAAGTCAGCCAGTACCGGCTGGCGACTCATCTCGTCATCGCCTGTCTGATCTTTGCCTCTTGCATGTGGATTTTCCGCGGGCTCAGTCCGCATTCGAACGAGGCGGCACCCACGGACCGTTCGCGCAAGATGGCCATGATCATCGCCATCTTCAGCCTGTTCCAGATCTATCTCGGCGCGCTGGTCGCCGGTCTCGATGCCGGCTTCAGCTACAACACCTGGCCGCTGATGGATGGCGCGATCATCCCGCAGGACCTGTTCCTGCAGCAGCCCTGGTGGATCAACCTGTTCGAGAACCCGAAGACAGTACAGTTCGTCCACCGCATCGGCGCCTATGTGCTGTTCGCCTTCGCGCTGATGCACATGATCGCTTCCTTGAGGGCAGCACCCGAGACCACCCACGCGCGACGCTCGGTGCTTCTGTTCCTGCTCGTCTGTGCCCAAGCCGTGATCGGTATCACCACGCTTGTCATGCAGGTGCCGATCGGCTGGGGCGTGGCGCATCAGGGCGGCGCGCTCGTCGTGCTCGGATTTGCCATCGCCCACTGGCGCGGTTTCTACGGCGAATATCCTCGGCCGACGTCGATCGAGCTGCGCGACTGACATTCGAAAATGCATGAAAAACAAAAGACCCCGGCGAGCCGATCGCCGGGGTCTTTTGTTTTTCAGATGATCGGGGGTCAGGCCGACAGCATCAGGTCCATGTTCTGGACGGCAGCACCGGAAGCGCCCTTGCCGAGATTGTCGAGCAGGGCGACGAGGTTGACGTGATTGCCGCCGCTGGTGCCGAAGGCGAAGAGCTTCATCGTGTCCTTGCCGGCAAGCTCGGTCGCGTCGATGCGGGCAGCCTTCTCGCTCGTCGCAAGCGGTACGACCTCGACGATCGACTGGCCGGCATAGTGTTCGACGAGAGCCGCATGGATCGTCTCGAGCGTCGCGCCTGCGGCGAGGTCCTCAAGGTAGAGCGGGACCTGGACGATCATGCCCTGCGCGAACTTGCCGACCGATGGGGCAAAGACCGGGGCGCGGTCGAGCAGGCCGTGCATCTTCATCTCGGGCACGTGCTTGTGCTTGAGCGTCAGGCCGTAGAGGAAGTGCGGCGCGCTGATATGCTCCGGATTGGTTTCGTCTTCCATCTGCGCGATCATCTGCTTGCCGCCGCCTGTGTAGCCGGAGACCGCGTTTACCGTGACCGGATAGCCATCCGGCAGGATGCCGGCCTGGCGCAGCGGCCGGATCACGCCGATGGCGCCGGTCGGATAGCAGCCGGGATTGGCGACATGGCGCGCGTCGCGGATCTTTGCCGGCTGGGCATTGTCCATTTCGGCAAAACCATAGGCCCAGTCCGGCGCGATCCGGTGCGCAGTCGAGGTGTCGATGATGCGCACCTTGTTGTTGCCGGAGACCATCGAAACCGCCTCGCGCGAGGCGTCATCCGGCAGGCACAGGATGGCGATGTCGGCCTCGTTCAGGAGATCTTCGCGCATCGCGGCGTTGCGTCGTTCCGCTTCCGGGATGGAAAGCAGTTCGAGATCGCTACGGCCAGCCATGCGGGTGCGGATCTGCAAGCCCGTGGTGCCGTGTTCGCCATCGATGAAGATCTTCGGTTTCATGATTTTCCCATTCTTTCAGGTCGTTTGTTGCGCAGGCTGCGGATGGAAAACCGCGGACATTTTTCCTCATCCTGCCAGTCGGTTACGGATCGTTCCGGAATCAGTCTGGCATAGAATTGAATCATTTTCTCAACGGGGCGGCGGACCACCGCCAGTTCGGTCATTTTCTATATAAGCAGCCGTCTCTGCTCGCAACGGCATGTCTATCCCTCAGCGAAGCGGCGCGCGCTCGGCAAGCTTCTCCGCGTGCAGGCCCAACATGTACATGGCGACCGTCGCGCCGGCGATTGCCGTGACGTCGGCATGGTCGTAGGCGGGCGCGACTTCGACGACATCGCTGCCGACTACCGTCAGCGCGCCGAGCTTGCGCAGCACCGAGAGGATCTTGGCGCTCGACGGGCCGCCGGCGACCGGTGTGCCGGTGCCGGGTGCGTGGGCCGGGTCGAGGCAGTCGATGTCGAACGTCAGGTAGGCCTTGCGCTCGCCGACCTGCCGGATGATCGTCTCGGCAATGTCGGTCGCACTCATCTCCTCGACATCGTAGCCATAGAGAATGCGAATGCCGCAATCCTCGGGCGCATGGGTGCGGATGCCGATCTGGATCGACGCGTCGGTGTCGATCAGTCCTTCGCGTGCGGCGCGGCCGACGAAGGAGCCGTGATCGATGCGGCCGCGCTCATCCGACCAGGTATCCTGGTGGGCATCGAACTGCACGAGGGCGAGGGGGCCGTGGATGGCGGCATGCGCCTTGAGGATCGGGTAGGTGACGAAGTGATCGCCGCCAAGTGTCTGCAGATAAGCACCGCTCTTGATGATCTTCGCCGCCTCGCGCTCGATCGTCGCCGGTGTCTTCTGATGATTGCCGTAGTCGAGCAGGCAATCGCCGTAGTCGATTGTCGCCATATGGGCAAAGAGGTCGCGCTCGAAGGGATATTGCGGATCGTTGTCGAAGATGGCCGATGCGCGGCGGATTGCCTGCGGCCCAAAGCGGGCGCCAGGGCGGTTCGACGTGGCGGCGTCGAAAGGGATGCCCCAGACGACGGCGTCGACGTCCTTCAACTGCTTGGAGTATTTGCGCCGCATGAAGGAGAGGATGCCGGCATGCGTCGGGTCCGACGCTGCCGACGTCAGTGAACGCGCCGTCAGCGCATGATCGATCGTCCTGTTGGCCATGTCCCGCCTCTGCTTCGCAGCGGGATGGGCAGCCGTGTGCCCTTGGCCCGCATTAACCTGTGGTGGCGAGACGTTGGACAATCGTTGCCGGCAAGGCAAGGCCCTGCCGGCAGAATATTCCATGGTTACGAGGCCTTGGCCTCGTAGGTCGGAGCGAAGTCGCCGAGCGCCTTCGCTTCGGTGATCCGCGCGGCGATATCCTCTTCGATGATCGCTTCCAACTGGGCGAAACTGTCGATCACGTAGTAGATCGGCTGGACGATATCGATCCGATACGGGGTGCGCAGCACGGTCATCAGGTCGAACGGCCGGAACTCTACACCTGGAGTTTCCATGGCGTTGCGCGTCTCGTTCGGCGAGGAAACGATACCGGCACCGTAGCAGCGGCGGCCCTTCGGCGTGTTGATCAGGCCGAACTCGACGGTGAACCAGAAGATCCGGAAGAGATGCCAGGAATAGCCCTTGCCGAGCGAGACCGCCTTCTCGCCGAAACGGCGGACGAAATTGGCGTAACTCTGGTTGGTCAAGAGCGGACAATGGCCGAAGACTTCGTGGAAGATGTCGGGCTCTTCAATGTAGTCGATGTGTTCGCGGCGGCGGATGAAGGTTGCGAGCGGAAACTTTCCCTCAGACAGAAGCTCATAGAAACGGGACGGCGGAATGAGGGCGGGAACGCCTTCGACACCAAAGCCCGTTGTCTCGGCCAGGCGGCGGTTGACGTCTTTGAGCTGCGGCACGTGGTGTGGCCCGAGGTCGAGGGTACGTGCGCCTTCCAGATACTCGTCGCAGGCCTTGTCGGCGAGGAGCTTCATCTGCCGCTGATAAAGCTCGCCCCAGATGGCATCCTCTTTTGGGGTGTAAAGATAGGTCCCGTCCGGTTCCGGCAGCCTGGCGGTGTATGTACTCTCTTTCGTCATGACGTCTCCTCATTCGTCAGAACAACTCTCCTGTTGCAATTGTATCGCGGATCGCGTGAGTATTTGTTCCACAGTTGCCAGGTGGAGGCCTTATGGCGGGAGGAAATTCCGGTATGCCGTCTGATGTGAAAGAAAATCTTCAGCCCGTTCGAAAGCTGCTCAGGCTGATTCAGGCCGACAGCGGCCAGTCGCTCTCCGACCTCGCCGAAAGGGCCGGCATGTCGCAGAGTTCCGCCTGGCGACGGCTACAGGAACTGGAGACGGAGGGCGTCATCCGCAAGCGTGTAGCGCTGCTCGATCCGGCCAAACTGGATCTGAAACTCTGCATCATCGCGCATGTGACGCTGGAGGATCACCACGACGAGGCGATCGCCGCCTTCTCGGCGGTGGTGCGCGACCGGCCGGAAATCATGGAATGTTATGCGCTGTCAGGCACCTTCGATTACATGCTGAAGATCCGTGCCAACGACGTCGAAAGCTACGACGCCTTCATGACGCGCTATCTCATGCGCAACCCGCATGTGCGCACCGTCGTTTCGAGCTTCGTCCTGCGAGAGCTCAAGTCGACGACGGAATTGCCGATCTGAAGCGTTGCGAAGGTGCAATCGCAAGGCCGAGCCGACTAGGTACGTTCGAAACCGTACTGGCGTTCGATCTTGCCGACGCGCACCTGGTAGTCTTCGTACCAGCGCTCGCGTCCAAGCCGTTGGGCGGCCAGGTGCCGGACGTCGCTTTTCCACGCGGCGATGCTCTCTTCGTTCGCCCAATAGGAATTGGTGATGCCGAAGCCGTCGGTACCGCGCACGCTTTCGAGGCCGAGAAAGCCCGGTTGCTCACGCGCGAGCCTCTCCATTTCCGTGCCCATGTTGTCGTAGCCGTGGTCACCGGCGGTTCGATGCGAAGAGAAGGTGACGATGTAATAGGGTGGCTCAGGGGTCTTGGCGACGGACGGGTTTGCCATGGGATGCCTCGGGAGTGTCGGCGTTGTGGTGCTGTCGATTCGGGTGGCACCATAACAAAAAAAGGCGGAGCATAGCCCCGCCTTTCCAAGTGTCGCAGTTGGAAGCGATTAACGCTTCGAGAACTGGAACGAACGACGTGCCTTCGCACGGCCGTACTTCTTACGCTCGACCACGCGGCTGTCGCGGGTGAGGAAGCCACCGCGCTTCAGAACGGAGCGCAGGCCCGGTTCGAAGTAGGTGAGTGCCTTGGAGATGCCGTGACGAACGGCACCGGCTTGGCCGGAAAGACCACCGCCAGCAACGGTCGCGTCGATGTCGAACTGGCCGTCACGGGCAGCTGCGACGATCGGCTGCTGCAGGATCATCTGCAGAACCGGACGGGCGAAGTAGTCCGAATAGGACTTGCCGTTGATGGTGATCTTGCCGGTGCCCGGCTTGACCCATACGCGGGCGACAGCGTCCTTACGCTTGCCGGTCGCGTAGGAGCGACCCTGGGCGTCGACCTTCTTGACGTGAACCGGAGCAGCCGGTTCCGCGGTCGTGGCGATGTCCTTGAGAGCGGAAAGGTCAGCCATTATCAGGCGCTCCTTGTGTTCTTGCTGTTCAGCTTGGCGACGTCGAGGACGGTCGGCTGCTGTGCTTCATGCGGGTGGTTGGCGCCTGCGTAAACGCGCAGGTTCTTCATCTGGCGACGGCCGAGCGGGCCGCGCGGAACCATGCGCTCGACGGCCTTCTCGATGACGCGCTCCGGGAAGCGGCCTTCGATGATCTGGCGCGCAGTGCGCTCCTTGATGCCGCCGGGGTAGCCGGTGTGCCAGTAGTACTTCTTGTCGGTGTACTTCTTGCCCGTCAGAACTGCCTTCTCGGCGTTGATGACGATGACGTTGTCGCCGTCGTCAACATGCGGGGTGAAGGTAGCTTTGTGCTTGCCGCGCAGGCGGTTTGCGATGAGGGAAGCGAGGCGACCAACAACGAGGCCTTCGGCATCGATGATGATCCACTTCTTCTCCACCTCTGCAGGCTTCTGAACGAAGGTTGCCATATCAAAACTCTTTCTTTGGACCCGAGCGGCGAACCGCTGGGCGTTTCTTGTTGCTTGGTTTTGCCCGGTTTCCCGGACAAAAGAGAAAGCGGCCCGTAAGGACCGCGATCTGCGGCAGCTTATACGCAAGTGCGAAATAAGCGTCAAGAATACGATATCCTCCGAGTGGAAATAAAAACTAGCAAAAACAATATGTTATGTATGTGGTGTTTTGTTACCACAAATTAGCGCGGTGGAATCGAATAGGTGGCGGTCGCATGCGCGACGAGATCGTCGTCGCCGACCTTGACGATCGAGGCGTCGAGAACCGCCAGTCGCTTGCCGAGTTTGAGGATCCGGCAGGTGCATTCCAGTGGCTCCGGTTCGGGCTTGCGCAGGAAGTTGATGTTGAGATTGGTGGTGACCGCAAGTGCTACCGGACCGATATGGGCAATCAGCGCGATATAGGCGGAAACGTCGGCGAGGGCGAAGAGGGAAGGGCCGGAAACGGTACCGCCAGGACGGATATGCCGCTCATTCGGATCGAGCCGCATGGTGGCAAAGCCGCGGCCAACTGCCGTCACATGAAAGACCTTGCCGTCTGTGTGGACCTGCGGGAAGTCGGTGTCGAGAAAGCGGTTGAGTTCGTCGACGGTCATGATCGGTTCGATGGTCATGCGGCCTGCATCCTCTGAGATTATCGGTCGTTACCTGAAACCGGCCGGCCGCCAGACGCAAGGCGGAAAAAGGTCTTAGGTGGAATGCTTGGCCCGACTGCCTTGTCGGCTTGCATGGCAAACGCGACCGGCGTACCACCGAAGCGAATTCAAGCCCAAACCGAATTCAAGCAAGGAGAAGAAGATGGCCGACGTCGTATCGTTCAGGAAGGAAGAGCCGAACGGCTTGCTTTTGCGGGAACGGTCTGGACCGGTTTTGCGGCTGACGCTGAACAATCCGCCGGGCAATGTGCTTTCGATCGCGATGATGGAGGCGCTGCACGCGGAATTCGATGCGGTGTCCGCCTTGAACGATATCAAGGTCGTCGTGCTTTCAGCGACTGGCAAGCTGTTTTCGGCCGGCCACGATCTCAAGGAGATGACGGCCCGTCGCGAGGACGACGACCGGGGCCGGGCGTTCTTCGAAAGAACGATCCGCCTGTGCGCCGACCTGATGCTGAAGATCAACCGGCTGCCGCAGGCGGTCATCGCCGAGATCGACGGGCTTGCCACGGCAGCCGGCTGCCAGCTTGTCGCAAGCTGTGACCTGGCGATCTGCACCGACAGCTCCACCTTCTGCACGCCCGGCGTCAACATCGGCCTCTTCTGCTCGACACCAATGGTGGCGCTGTCGCGCGCGGCACACCGCAAGCAGGCGATGGAGATGCTGCTCACCGGCGAGACCATCGACGCCTCGACCGCCAAGGATTTCGGCCTCGTCAACCGCATCGTGCCGCAGCAATACCTGCGCCAGGTCGTGGACAAGTACGCCGCCGTGATCGCCTCGAAATCGCCGCAGGCGCTGAAGATCGGCAAGGAAGCCTTCTATCGCCAGGCGGAGATGGATCTGCCTGAGGCCTATGACTATGCCGTCGGCGTCATGGTCGAGAACATGCTGGCGCGCGATGCCGAGGATGGCATCGGTGCGTTCCTCGGCAAGCGCATGCCTGAATGGAAAGACGACTGACGATCAGGCCAGCTTCAAAAGCAGTGCGCCGAGCGCGATGACGCAGGCAGCCGCGATGCGCCAGATGCTGACCGGCTCCTTGAGGAACACGACCGAGATCACCACCGCAAACAGGATCGACGTCTCGCGGAGCGCTGCCACCGTGGCAACCGGCGCCTTTGTCATTGCCCAGAGCGCCAGGCCATAGGCGCCGATCGATCCCGCGCCCCCGATCAGGCCCCGCCACCAGTTCTTGTAGACATGGCGGGCGACCGGTTTGACGCCGCGCCGGGCGAAAGCCCAGGCAAAGAGCAGAACCGGCGGCAACAGCGCCATCCACAGCGTGTAGGAGATCGCATTGCCCGAGATGCGGGCGCCAATGCCGTCGACAAAGGTGTAGCTGGCGATGACGCAGGCGTTGAGGAGCGCCAGCACGATTGCGTGTTTGCCGCCTTTTCGCGACTCGAAGGCAAGCGTCAGCACGCCGGCCGAGATCGTCAGGATGCCGATCATCGTGCCGAAGGTGAGTTGTTCGCCGATCAGCGCCCCACTGGTCATCGCGACGATCAGAGGCGCGGCCCCACGCATCAAAGGATAGACGAGACCGATATCGCCCGCACGATAAGAGGCGGCGACGAGCTGGAAATAGGCGAATTGGAACAGCGCCGAAACCAGAATGTAAGGCCAGGCTTCCGGCTTCGGCAGGGGAACCAGTGGCAGGAACGGGATCGCAACTACCGCCGCACCAAGCGCGATCATCGCCGCATCAAGGGATTTTTCCGAGCCTGCCTTGACGAGCGCATTCCAGGTCGCGTGCAACAACGCCCCGAAAAGGACGAGCGCAATGACTTCTAAGGGCAAGATTGAACCTCGGGAATGATGTGGCCGGCTTTATGACGCTTGTCGCGCCGCTTGCCTGCAATTGCAACCGGAAATCCGGCGCGGGACCGCGTCACGTCGTTGTTGGCAGGGCCAGTTGACTTGCCGAGCACCGCCATCATTATACGCCTGTTTAATTAGAACGGATCCGAAGCCCTCGATGAACCACGACGACTATCCCGACTTTTACCTCACGGACATCCTGCGCGAGACCAAGACGATCGCCCTTGTCGGCGCCTCGCCGAATGCCGAGAGGCCGAGCCATCGGGTCATGGCGTTCCTTTTGCGAAAAGGCTATCGGGTGATCCCGATCAATCCCGGACATATCGGCAAGTCGATCCATGGGCAGACCGTGGTCGGAAGGCTTGCCGATGTCAGGGAGCCGATCGACATGGTCGATGTCTTTCGCGCGGCCGACGCCCTTCCGGCGCTGGTCGACGAGATCCTGGCGCTGGAGACCCTTCCCAAAGCGATCTGGGGGCAACTTTCCGTGCGTCATGATGGTGCGGCGGCAAAGGCTGAGGCTGCCGGGATCAAGGTGGTCATGGATCGTTGTCCGGCGATCGAGTATCCACGCCTGATCGGCTGACCCCGGACTGCGGCGGAGCCGCTCCTTCGCAACCATCGGTTTTGAAAATTCTCCTTTGACCCTGTGCTTCGCCTCTGGAATAGTGCCGCAGCCTGCGCACCAAGCTGCGGGCATCGACCGCGGATCACGCACAAATTCAAAGTGATAGCGCTCTTGCACGCATTCGGGACGCGGGCGGCGCTCTCGTCATGGGAGGAATGAATGGCGAAGGAAAATCCTGGTTTCAGCACGCTCGCGATCCACGCCGGAGCGCAACCCGATCCAACCACGGGTGCACGGGCGACGCCGATCTACCAGACGACCAGCTTCGTCTTCAACGACACCGATCACGCCGCGGCACTCTTCGGCCTCCAGCAATTCGGCAACATCTACACTCGCATCATGAACCCGACGCAGGCGGTGCTCGAAGAGCGCATTGCAGCGCTTGAAGGCGGTACCGCAGCACTCGCGGTCGCATCGGGCCACGCAGCCCAGCTTCTCGTCTTCCACACGATCATGCGCCCGGGCGACAATTTCATTGCGGCCAATCGGCTCTATGGCGGCTCGGTCAACCAGTTCGGCCACGCCTTCAAATCCTTTGACTGGCAGGTGCGCTGGGCCGATCCGAGCGATACGGCCGCGTTCGAAGACAAGATCGACGGGCGCACCAAGGCGATCTTCATCGAGAGTCTTGCCAATCCCGGCGGCACCTTCGTCGACATTGCCGCGATCGCCGAGGTCGCCCGCAAGCATGGGCTGCCGCTGATCGTCGACAACACCATGGCCACGCCCTATCTGTTGCGGCCACTGGAGCATGGCGCCGACATCGTCGTGCATTCGCTGACGAAATTCATCGGCGGCCACGGCAATTCCATGGGCGGCGTCATCGTCGACGGCGGCACCTTCGACTGGTCGAAGTCGGGCAAGTACCCGATGCTGTCGGAGCCGCGCCCGGAATATGCCGGCGTCGTGTTGCACCAGACCTTTGGCAACATTGCCTTCGCGATTGCCGCGCGCGTTCTGGGCCTGCGCGACTTCGGCCCGGCAATCTCGCCGTTCAACGCCTTCATGCTCGCGACCGGTTCGGAGACCCTGCCGCTGCGCATGCAGCGCCATTGCGACAATGCGCTCGCAGTCGCCACGTGGTTGAAGACGAACGACAAGGTTTCGTGGGTCAACTATGCCGGGCTTGAGGATGATCCCAACCATGCGCTGCAGCAGCGTTATTCGCCAAAGGGGGCCGGTGCCGTCTTCACCTTCGGCCTAAAGGGCGGCTACGAGGCGGGCAAGCGCTTCGTCGAGGGGCTGGAAATGTTCTCGCATCTGGCGAACATTGGCGACACGCGCTCGCTCGTCATTCACCCGGCCTCGACCACCCATCGCCAGTTGACGCCTGAGCAGCAGGTGGCAGCGGGCGCCGGTCCTGATGTCGTGCGCCTGTCGGTCGGCATTGAGGATGTTTCCGACATCATCGCCGACCTTGAGCAGTCGCTGGCGAAACTCTGAAAGACGAAGGCGGAGGCTGAGGCCTCCCGACAAAGGTGCCAAAATGACCAAATTGCAGAAGTTCGATTTGTCTTCCGTCGAACCGGAAGAGGGCACACCCGCCGCCGACCGGCTGATTTCCGGCGCGCCGCAATTTCGCACCTGGAACCTGGAGGAGGCCGATGGCGGCCTCTATGCCGGCGTGTGGGAATCTACGCCAGGCAAGTGGCGGATCGTCTACGAGGAATGGGAGTATTTCCACATCCTGTCCGGTTACTCGATCGTCACGCAGGACGGCGGCGAGGCGGCGCATTTGCGCGCCGGCGACAGCATGGTGCTGCGCCCGGGCTTCGAAGGTACCTGGGAGGTCGTCGAGACGACGCGCAAGGACTACGTCATCCGCCTGTGATCCGTCCGGGCACCGAAGACTTGGTGGCCTTCCGTGCTCATCACCAGGCGAGATCGAGGCGTTCCAGGCCGTGGAAGTGGAATGCGTCCTTCACCTCGGGCTCGGCCTTCAGCCGCATGTTCGGCAGCCGCTGAAACAGGATCGGCAGCGATAGCTTGAGCTCCAGCCGGGCAAGTGGCGCGCCGATGCAGAAATGCAGGCCGGCACCGAAGGAGACATTGGCACCTTCGTCGCGCGTTGGCCGGAACGTGTTCGGGTCACTGAACTTCTTGGGGTCGACGTTTGCCGCCCCGAGCAACAGGCCGATCTTGTCGCCCTTTCGAAGGGAAATGCCCTCTTCGAGTTCGACATCCGATAGCGCATAGCGCTGGAAGATATGCAGCGGTGCCGCAAAACGCAGGCATTCCTCGACCGTCAGCTCCGTCGTCGCTTCGGTGGCGAACAGGTCTTTCGCAGAGAGCCCGGATTGCAGGATCGTTTTCACGGCATTGCCGATCTGATGCACCGTTGCCTCGTGACCGGCATTGAGGAGGAGGGCGGTGGTCGAGACCAACTCCGCCTCGGAAAGCCGCTCGCCGTCTTTCTCCGACGTGATCATGTGCGTCAGCAGGTCGTCGGCGGGAGCGCGGCGCTTCTCGGCGATGATGCCTCTCAAATAGGCCGCGAACTCGGCGGATGCCTCGTTGGCGTCCAGTTCCGTCTCGTAGCTCGGATTGAAGACATACATCCTGACCATGCGGTGCGACCAGTCGAGAAGGTCGGACGCCGCCTCCACGGGTATGCCGAGCATGCGGGCGATGATCGTGACCGGGATGGTCTCGGCATAGGCCTGGAGCAGTTCGACCCCGTCGTCCATCTCGAAACCGTCGATGAGGGCATGTGACAATTGTTCGATGTCTGGTTTCAGCTGCTCGATCTGCCGTGAAACGAAGGCCCGATTGACGAGCGTGCGCAGGCGCGTGTGCGCCGGTGGCTCGAGTTCCAGCAGGGAATAGGCTTCGAGCGCGTCGAAATCCGCCAAATGCGGCTTCGGCGCCGGCATGCCGAGCTCTTCGCGCGTCGCGACGTGCAAGATCTGCCGGCCGAAGCGCCGGTCACGCAGCAGCACATTTACCTGCTCGTAGCCTGCGAAATACCATTGCTGCCGCTCGACCCAGTAGAAGGACGGGCAATGCGCGTGGATCTCGGCATAGGCCGCAAGCGGATCGCGATAGAAAGCCGGGTCGCGGGTGTTAAGGCAAACGCGGCGTTGGGCGCTGTCAATGGAGATCGCCGGCATGGCAAAGGCTCTTCGCAATACTTCAACAGTGCCTTTCTAGGGGAGTTCGGGTTCAACCGGCAAGCGCCGCTCCTCTAGCCGTCGGCAATTCGCCAGAAACAGGCTACGGGCGTTGCACAGGGCGCATCGGTCTTGAGGCCGAAAGGGCAATGCCCGCCGATCGGAAACAGACCGTAGCTGCGCCCATGCCCAATCTCGAAAACCTGAAGAAGCAAGCGAAACAGTATCTCAGATGGCATCGCGAGCGGTACTATCCGGTCGCTGCCGAAATCCGGGCCATCTTGCCGCGTTTCAGCGATCTTGATGGCAATGGCATTCTGAACGCTGACTTCAAGCTCGCCGACGCGCAGGAGCTCATCGCGCGCCAGATCGGGTTCGACAATTGGCGGGCGCTCAAATCAGGAGCCCTGGCGATGACCATGGAGACGAGACCCACCGTGACGCGGCCCTTGCTGCGATCGATGTCGGCACAGCTGTTTGTCGCCGATATCAAGGCTTCGTGCGATTTCTACCGTGACAAGCTCGGCTTCACGGTCGACTTCGTCTATGGCGATCCGCCGTTCTACGGACAGGTGAGCTGCGACAACGCCTTGCTTGCCTTGCGGCTTGTCTGCGAGCCGGTTTTCGTCGACGGGATTCGCGAGCGCGAAGACCTGCTTTCCGCGTCCATCACCGTGGGCTCGGCCGACGACATCAAGCAATTGTTTCTTACCTGCCAGGCTGCCGGCGTGCCATTTCACCAGCCGCTACGCACCGAACCTTGGGGAGCGCGCACCTTCATCGTGCTCGATCTGGATCGCAACCTGATCCTGTTTGCTGGACCGTCCGCGTGAACGCATTTTGACACCGGCGGTTGTCGATGTCGTCGCTGCGGCGCCGGCGTCGCCCTTGTGCCGAGCCGCGACTGCCACGAAAAACAACTTCGTCCGAGGCCCTTTTTCTGTGGCGTCGAGCGACCTATTTGCGCATGATGCGGCAGCAAGCAGGGAGCGGCATGGCAAAAAACCAATCGAGTCTTTCGGCGGGGATCGTTGCCGCGATCCGCAAGAGGCGCCCCACTGTGGTCCACCGCGAAGCGGCGGTAAACCGCGGCGACATCGTGATCGCCTCGTACAACATTCACAAATGCGTGGGCACCGATGGCCGCTTCGACCCCGGGCGCACGGCCAATGTGATCGGTGAACTGGGCGCCGATATTGTCGCGCTCCAGGAGGCGGACCAACGCTTCGGCGAGCGGGCAGGGCTGCTCGATCTCGACCATCTCCGCCGCGAGGCACATCTTGTTTCGGTGCCGATCTCGGGCTTCTCGCGCAAGGGGCATGGCTGGCACGGCAATGTATTGCTCCTGCGTGAAGGGGCCGTTTCCGACGTGCGCCAGCTGAAACTGCCGGGGGTCGAGCCGCGGGGCGCACTCGTTGTCGATCTCGACCTGAAGATCGGTCCCTTGCGCATCATCGCTGCCCATCTCGGTCTACTCCGGCATTCGCGCGCCCAGCAGGCGGAGGCGATCCTGGAGGCTGCCGCCGACGCGGACGGGCGGCCGACGCTGTTGATCGGCGACCTCAATGAGTGGCGGATGGGCCGTCGGTCGTCCTTGTCGTTCCTCAGCCCGATCTTCGACCCGTCGCATGCCACGGTCGCAAGTTTTCCGTCGCGTTTTCCGTTGTTGCCGCTCGATCGCGTGCTCGGCAATCCGCATAATCTGGTGACGTCGGTTGCCGTGCACGACTCGCCGCTCGCGCGAATTGCCTCGGATCATCTGCCTGTGAAGGCCTCGATCGATCTGAAAGCGGCGGCGCGCGATCACAGAGATGCCAAGCGCGTCGAAGCCGGCCGCGCGGGATCGGTCTGACAGGGAGCGCGAGGCAGGCAAACGATGTTGTCCTCGGTTCTCATGGCCGTCATCGTCCTCATCGGCGTGATCGCGGCAGCCATCCTATACGTCTATGGCTGGTTCGGCCGACGCCCGCACGGGCCACCGTCGACGGCTTTGCCGATCGCCGATGCCGGTACGCAGCTCGATCGTTTGGTCGCGCCGCTTCTTGAGGCGCATCCCTCTGCCAATGGCGTCGCCCTTGTCTCCGACAACATCGAAGCCTTCGTGGTAAGGGCGCATGCGGCGCGGCGCGCCGGTCGCAGCCTCGATCTGCAGTATTATTACTGGAAGGACGACCTGACCGGGATGCTGCTGGCGCGCGAGATCCTTGCCGCTGCCGACCGTGGCGTGCGCGTGCGTTTGCTGCTCGACGACATCAACGCCGGCATTCACGATCGCATGTGCATCGCGCTCGATGCTCATCCGAATGTCGACGTGCGCCTTTTCAATCCGAGCCGGGCGCGGACCGACCGCTTCCGCCGCGGCTTCGAGATGACAGTGCGTGCCTTCAGCGCCACACGCCGCATGCACAACAAGCTATGGGTGGCCGACGGTCGGGTGGCCGTTGCAGGCGGTCGCAATATCGGTGACGCCTATTTCGATGCGGCCGAGCTTTCCAATTTCCGCGACCTTGATGTCTGGATGGTAGGGCCGGTGCTGGGGCAGGCGTCGGCAATGTTCGACCGCTATTGGAACAGCGCCTCGGTGCTCCCGATCGCGTCGCTTCGCAGCCCGCGCAAGCAGTATCTACCAGCGCTGCATGACGCGGTGGACGGTCTTGCCCGCACGCCGGCTGGTCGCTTCTATCTGGAGCGTGTCGATGCGGCGATGGATGAGGACGCAATCTGCCATGGCACCCGGCGCCTTCATTGGAGTGCCGATGTGCGCCTGGCGGCCGACCCGCCGGAAAAGGCGCTGATGCAGAAGCGGCAGAACTGGTTGCTGCGCGAACTTTTCCCGTTGATCGAGGCGGCAACGCGCGATTTGCGGATCATCTCGCCCTATTTCATTCCCGGCGTCGCCGGCACGCGGGAGCTGACCGCGATCGCAGCGCGTGGAGCGCGGGTCTCTGTCCTGACCAATTCGCTTGCTGCCACCGACGTCGCGGCGGTTCACGGCGGCTACGTCAAGTATCGTCGCAAGCTCGTGCGGGCCGGCGTCGAGCTCTTCGAACTCAAGGAACAGGGCGATGTGGCCGACGGGCACCGCATGTCGCTGTTTGGCGCCCGCAATGCGAGCCTGCACAGCAAAGCCTTCGTCGTCGATGGCCTGAATGGCTTCGTTGGCTCCATGAATTTCGACCCGCGGTCGGCGTCGCTCAACACCGAAATGGGTGTTGTCTTCGAGGATGCAGCACTTGCGGGCGAGCTCGCGGCGATGTTTGATGAGGAGACATCGCCGGCGATCAGCTACAGGCTTGGCCTTGACGGCGCGCAACTGGTTTGGCGTGACCGCGCCGATGGTTCCGAGCGGCTGCTGCGGCACGAGCCGGACGCAAGCCTGGTGCGGCGTCTGATCGCCAGCGTCATACGCGTGCTGCCGATCGAGTCGCAACTCTAGGGTCGCGGATCCGCGGTCACCTGATTTACCACCCGTTTACTGACCCTTTGCGAATGGCTGTATGAAGTAGGCTGTTTGGCTCGTTGCCATGGGGCGCGGTGAAAAAACGTTCTATTGGCAACCGGGTGTGGAGCACCATCAATCTTCAGCTGGAAGACCGGTGCCGATTAAGGTTATCGGCGGTTCGCGACTTGAAGTGAAGGGTGTTGACACTCTATGTAGGAGCAGAAGGCCAATTCTGTGATTCCCGGTTCGCAAAGCTGTTGCGGGCCCGATTGATGAAGGTTCGATATGAGAAATCCCGTTGATACCGCCCTGGCACTGGTGCCGATGGTTGTCGAGCAGACCAACCGCGGTGAACGTTCCTACGATATCTTTTCGCGCCTTCTGAAAGAGCGCATCATCTTCGTGACCGGTCCGGTCGAAGATCAGATGGCGACGCTTGTCTGCGCCCAGCTTCTTTTCCTCGAAGCGGAAAACCCGAAGAAGGAAATTGCGCTCTACATCAATTCGCCGGGTGGCGTCGTCACCTCAGGCATGGCGATCTATGACACGATGCAGTTCATCAAGCCTGCAGTCTCGACACTTTGCGTCGGCCAGGCCGCCTCGATGGGTTCGCTGCTTTTGGCCGCCGGCCACAAGGACATGCGCTTTGCCACGCCGAATGCGCGCATCATGGTTCATCAGCCTTCGGGCGGCTTCCAGGGGCAGGCGTCCGACATCGAGCGCCATGCCAGGGACATCCTGAAGATGAAGCGTCGCCTGAATGAAGTTTATGTCAAGCACTGCGGACGGACCTACGAGGAAGTCGAGCAGACGCTTGATCGTGACCATTTCATGAGCGCGGACGAGGCTTTGGACTGGGGTATCGTCGACAAAGTGCTGACCTCGCGCGAAGAAATCGAAGGCGGCGAGCAGGCCTGATAACGCGCTTTTGTGTCGTGACAGATGTAATTGTGACACAATTGTAATGGCTGAAGGGCTTTATCGCTGGGGTAAAGCCGGTAATATGGACCGTTAATGCTATGTTGGATTCTGACAACATAGTGTCCGGATTGAGTTGGGAGAGTCGTTGCGGCTGCTTGGGGCGGGTCTGCCCTGTTGCAGTAAGTACTCCCGCAAGCCCTGCGTGAGGTTCAGGCGCAGGGCGATTGAGTGGTCCGCGATGCCTTTCCTGAGGTATCCGGCGTGCTGGAAGGAAGTGGAAATGAGCAAGGTCAGCGGAAGCAACGGCGGTGACTCTAAGAATACGCTTTATTGTTCGTTCTGCGGCAAAAGCCAGCACGAAGTCCGTAAGCTGATCGCCGGTCCGACCGTTTTCATCTGCGATGAATGCGTTGAACTGTGCATGGACATCATTCGCGAAGAGAACAAGACCTCGATGGTCAAGTCCCGCGACGGTGTGCCGACCCCTCAGGAAATCATCAAGGTTCTCGACGAGTACGTCATCGGCCAGCAACAGGCCAAGCGTATCCTGTCGGTTGCCGTGCATAACCACTACAAGCGCTTGGCGCATGCCGCCAAGGGCAGTGACGTCGAGTTGGCGAAGTCCAATATCATGCTCGTCGGCCCGACCGGTTGCGGCAAGACCTACCTCGCCCAGACGCTCGCCCGCATCATCGACGTGCCGTTCACCATGGCAGACGCCACGACGCTGACCGAAGCCGGTTACGTCGGTGAAGACGTCGAAAACATCATCCTGAAGCTGCTGCAGGCCGCCGACTACAATGTCGAGCGCGCGCAGCGCGGCATCGTCTACATCGACGAAGTCGACAAGATTTCGCGCAAGTCGGACAACCCGTCGATCACCCGCGACGTGTCGGGCGAGGGCGTTCAGCAGGCGCTTCTGAAGATCATGGAAGGCACGGTAGCCTCCGTGCCGCCGCAGGGCGGCCGTAAGCATCCGCAGCAGGAATTCCTGCAGGTTGACACGACCAACATCCTGTTCATCTGTGGTGGCGCCTTCGCCGGCCTCGACAAGATCATCTCCGCCCGTGGCGAGAAGACCTCGATCGGTTTCGGCGCCACGGTGCGTGCGCCGGAAGACCGCCGCGTCGGCGAAGTGCTGCGCGAACTCGAGCCGGAAGATCTCGTCAAGTTCGGCCTGATCCCGGAATTCATCGGTCGTCTGCCGGTTCTGGCGACGCTGGAGGACCTCGACGAGGACGCGCTGATCCAGATCCTGTCGGAGCCGAAGAACGCGCTCGTCAAGCAGTACCAGCGCCTGTTCGAGATGGAAGACGTGGAGCTCACCTTCCACGAGGACGCGCTGCGCGAGATTGCGCGCCGTGCGATCGTGCGCAAGACCGGCGCCCGCGGCCTTCGTTCGATCATGGAAAAGATCCTGCTCGACACCATGTTCGAGCTGCCGACGCTCGAGGGCGTGCGCGAAGTGGTCATTTCGGACGAGGTGGTCAAGGGTTCGGCGCGGCCGCTCTACATCTATTCCGAACGGTCGGACGAAAAGACCAACGTTTCGGCCTGACAAGACTGAAATATCGTTTGAGAAGCCCGCCTTGTGCGGGCTTTTTCATGTTCGCGCACTTAGGCTCAGGACCTATTAATTTCGTTTGAGATGTGATTCACGGTTCCGAAAGGAGACCGTGATGGGTGATTTGTTT
>NZ_JAKUMO010000026.1:0-87646 GCF_037026475.1 Ensifer sp. MJa1
CGAAGGGCCAGGCAAGCGCGCCGGAGAAGCTCGCCATCGCATTCAGCCCGAGGTTCTTCGAGGCGGTCAGTGCCAGCTTCACCTGCTCCACCGCCCAGGCCTGCCGCGCCTTGGGATTGCCGCGCACCTCGGGTGCCGCGAAACCATCGAAGGCTTCGTCATAGGCCGGATGCACGGCGACAAGCTGGCCCTGAAGATGGGTCGAAAGCTCGGTCACCTTGACGCCGTTGTCGCGCGCAACACCCGCAAACTCATCGCAATAGGTCTTGGAGGTCGCCGCCTTTTTGAGGTCGATCAGCCGCGCGTCCCAGCTTGGAACCTGCACACCCTTGTAGCCGCAGTCGGCTGCCCATTTGGTGATCGCGTCCCAGGAATTGAACGGCGCCGCATCGCCGGCAAACTGCGCAAGAAAGAGCCCTGGCCCCTTGATCGTCTTCATCCCGATTTTCCTCCCGATGGAACGGTTGTCGGCCCATCCGCAAGTCAGCGATCGGGGTGCCAGGACGCCCTGTTTTCGCCGAAGCCGATGGACCTGAAACGTTGCAGGCGCCGAAGCTAGCAGATTTTCTGAAGGGGGCAACAGCCAAGGTCGGAGATTCTCGGAAGATTTGTAATCGTTTTCATCTTGCGAAGCCATATACGAAAAAATGCAAACCAGGGTGGCAGGCGCTTGCAAACAAACGGCGGCCCGAGAACCTCTGGGCCGCCGCATCCAGGATCCACTCAGACGTAGCGGTTGACGACGTTTTCCAGCAACTCCTGCTTGCCGGACTTCGGCTGCGGGTTGAGATCCGACTTCAGCACCCAGGCTTCGATTTCTTCCAGCGAGAAACCACCGTCGAGCATCTTCTTGGCTTCCGGCACCTGCCAGCCGGCATAACGCTGATCAAGCGGCGCCGACAGCGCCTTGTCCTCGATCATCTTTGCCGCCGCCTTCAGGCCACGGGCGCAGCAGTCCATGCCGCCGATATGACCGATCAACAGGTCTTCCGGATCGATCGACTGGCGGCGCAGCTTGGCATCGAAATTGGTGCCGCCGGTCTTGAAGCCACCGCCTGCGAGAACCTGGTAATAGGCGAGCGCCATTTCCGGCACGTTGTTCGGGAACTGGTCGGTGTCCCAGCCGGACTGATAGTCGTTGCGGTTCATGTCGATCGAACCGAAGATGCCGAGCGCATTGGCGAGCGCCAGCTCGTGCTCGAAGGAGTGGCCGGCAAGGATCGCATGGCCCTGCTCGATGTTGACCTTGACCTCGTTTTCCAGACCGTAGTTCTTCAGGAAGCCGTAGACGGTCGCGACGTCATAGTCATACTGGTGCTTGGTCGGCTCCTGCGGTTTCGGCTCGATCAGGATCGCGCCCTTGAAGCCGATCTTGTGCTTGTACTCGACGACGAGATTGACGAAGCGGCCGAGCTGGTCGAGCTCGCGCTTCATGTCGGTGTTGAGCAGGGTCTCGTAGCCTTCGCGCCCGCCCCAGAGTACGTAGTTCTGGCCGCCGAGGCGCTTGGTCGCGTCGAGGCAGGTCTTCACTGTCGCCGCGGCGAAGGCGAAGACGTCCGGGTCCGGATTGGTCGCGGCACCCGACATGTAGCGCCGGTTGGAGAAGAGGTTGGCGGTGCCCCAGAGCAGGTTGACGCCGGTCTCGGCCTGCTTCTTCTCGAAATGATCGACGATCGCGTTGAGGTTTTTCGTGTTCTCCGCGAAGCTCTTGCCTTCCGGGCGCACATCCGCGTCATGGAAGCAGTAGAACGGCACGCCGAGCAGGTCGAAGAATTCGAAGGCGACGTCGGCCTTCAGCTTCGCTGCGTCCATCGTGTCCTTGAACCACGGGCGCTCGAAGGTCTGGCCGCCGAAGGGATCGCCGCCCGGCCAGACGAAAGTGTGCCAGTAGGCGACGGCAAAGCGCAGGTGATCTTCCATGCGCTTGCCGAGAACGACCTCGTCCTTGTTGTAGTGGCGGAAGGCGAGCGGGTTGGCGCTGTCAGGGCCTTCATATTTGATCTTGGCGATATCGCCGAAAAATCCTGTGCTCATGGGTTTTGCTCCTCTCAAGGATGATGCGAATGGGATGGAATTCGGCCGACGTCGCCCCTGCGGTACGTGCGGCCATTACGTGGAAGGTAATTGGTTTCATTCCCTCGACCGGCGATATCTCGGGCATCGAAAGACCAAACGAAAGGAACACTTCGATGCACGACTTCAACGCGATCGCTAGAGCCTACATTGCCGCCTGGAACGCCACCGATGTTGCAAGCCGCGCGGCCCTGATCGAAAAGGCCTTTACCGCCAATGTCAGCTATCGCGACCCGATCATGCAGGGCGACGGCCACGCCGGGATCGATGCGCTGATCGCAGGCGTCCAGGGGCAGTTCCCCGGTTTCCGCTTCTCGCTGAAGGGTGACGCCGACGGTTTTGCCGATACGATCCGCTTTTCCTGGGCGCTGGGTCCTGAAGGCGTTCCCTCTGTCATCGAGGGCACGGATGTCTGCGAGATCGAGAACGGCCGCCTGAAGTCGGTCACCGGCTTCCTCGACAAGGTTCCGGCCCGCTGAGCGTGCGGCACGCAGCTTGAGGTGCAGCGTCGTCATGACGCGGCACCTTTGATCGCCGGATAGAGCCTACGGTAGCGCTGGTAACTCTCCTCGTAGGCCGCAACCAGCGACGCGTCGGGTGCGATGGTCTCGGCGGTGCGCGGCGCGTAGCAGGTAGTGACCGGATCCGCACCGGTTGCCGCGATGAGGCCAAGGCGGGCCGCCCCGAAGGCGGCACCGAAATCGCCGTCGGCGGGCAGGTCTACCGGCAGGTCCAGCGCCGTTGCGATCGATTTCAGCCAGTAGCGCGAGCGCGAACCGCCACCGATCGCCGTGACACGCGACAGCGTCGTGCCAGCGGCGCGAAGGGCTTCCAGGCTGTCGCGTATGGCGAAAGACACGCCCTCCATCACCGCCTGGGTCAGCACCACGCGGCTGCTTTCATGGCCGAGCCCGACAAAAGCGCCGCGGATCGCCGCATCGTTGTGCGGTGTGCGCTCGCCTGAGAGATAGGGCAGGAAGGTGACGCCGGTCGGCGCCTTCAGATCGTTGCCGAGTTCGGCGCTCAAGTCAGAAGCACTGCGGCCGGCAATGCCCGAATACCAGTTGAGCGCATCGGTCGCCGACAGGATGACGCCCATCTGGTGCCAGGTGTTGGGCAGCGCATGGCAGAAGGCGTGCACCGCGCTTGCCGGATTGGGCAGGTAGCTGGCATTGGCGGCAAAGAGCACGCCGGACGTGCCGAGCGAGACGAAGGCATGCCCCTTGCCGACCGTGCCCATGCCGCAGGCGGATGCCGCGTTGTCACCGGCACCGCCGGCAACCACGACCTCGTCGGCAATGCCCCAACGGGCGGCAAGTTCCGGGCGCAGCGTTCCGGCCGGGTCGGTCCCCTCGACGAGGCGGGGCATCTGGTTCTCGTCCATGCCGGTGGCGGCAAGCAGGCTCTCTGACCAGCGCCGCTTGCCGGTATCGAGCCAGGCGGTTCCGGCCGAATCCGACATTTCCGACATATGCTCGCCGGTCAGCCACAGGCGCAGATAGTCCTTGGGCAGCAGCACCCAGTGCACCTTGGCAAAGATTTCGGGCTCGTTGGCGCGCACCCAGGCGAGTTTTGGCGCGGTGAAGCCGGGAAAGACGATGTTGCCGGTAATCGCCCGGAACTGCGGATCGGCGTCGAGTGCGGCCGCCTCGCGAAAACTGCGGGTGTCGTTCCAGAGAATGCAGGGACGAAGCACACGGTCCTCGCTGTCCAGCAACGTCGCGCCATGCATCTGGCCGGAAAGACCGATGCCGGTGACCGCGGAAAGTTCGGCCGGATGTGCCGCTTTCAACCCGGCGATTGCTTCTTCGCTGGCGCGCACCCAGTCTGCCGGATCCTGCTCCGACCAGCCGGGATGCGGCCGCGAGACGTCGAGCGCGCCGGAGGCCGAGCCGATGATGCGCTGGTCACCATCGATCAGCATTGCCTTGACGCCCGAGGTGCCGAGATCCAGTCCGAGATACATGCTTGCCTCCCTTGAGCAATTCCGGGAAAGGAATTGCGTAATTTCAAAGCGCTACGCCGGATCGACCGGCAGGTTATCCCGAAGGAAAATTTCGATGCGGATGCGCTCCTGCGCGCCGATCACCGCAAGACCATCGGCACGGGCCCTCAGCACACGGATGGCGCTTCGCACTTCATGGCCGGCGTCCTGATTGAGCAGCGCGTCAAGCGTGCCGGAGATCAGTGCCGCGCGGCTGTGCGGTGTCAGTTCGTGCGCGATGGCGCAGACTTCCTTCTGACGGCCCGACGTCTCCAGCGCTTCGATCAGGCCGCGATTGCCGGCCCCGAGATTGTAGATGCCGGCAAGATCCGGGTGGGCGGCGAGCAGCGTGGAAACGAGGCGCTCGACTTCGGCCGGTTCGTCATGCCCTTCGACGACCGGCAGGAGGCGGTGTCTGGGCGCGCTTTCGGCCATCGCCGCGCTGAAGCCTTCCAGACGGTCGCGATGGTCGCGCACCAGCATCGAGCCGGCGACGATTGCGACCGGGCCTTCTCGTCCACCGAGAAACCGCCCCATGAGCGTGCCGGCGGTGCGGCCTGCCGCAACGTTGTCGACGCCGGCAAAGTGATCGCGCGCCGATCCCGGCAGATCGGAAACGAGCGTCACCACGGCGATACCGTCTGCGCGCAAGGCATCGACCGCAGCGACCACTTCGGGCGCATCGATCGCCACCACTGCGACCCCTGCCGGAGCCAGATCGCGCGCCTGGCCGAGCGCTGCGGCAAGCGCTGCCGGATCGAAGGCGGGCACAAAGACAACGGTGATCGCGGTGCGCTCGATAGCCGACCGCGCCCGTGCCGCCTCCACCTCGGCCGCAAGGCCACGCATGAATGTGTTGTCGCCCTCGGGCAGGATGAACACGAACGGGTAGCTACGGCTCTTGGCAAGATTGGCGGCGGCAACATCGCGGACGTAGCCCAACGTCTCGATGGCGCGCTCGACCTTGTCGCGCGTGACCTTTCGCACCCCCGGTCGGTTGTTCAAAACCCGGTCGACGGTCGCAAGACTGACCCCCGCTCTCGCAGCGATGTCGTGAACTGTTGGGCGCATGTTTTCCTCCGGGCACAGCCTTTAGAGGAATTTTTGATGTACGTAAATCAAAAATCGTCAAGGCAATGAAAACAGCCGTCTCTTGGGTCGCAGACGCCAGGCACGATCCATTATTTAAAGCATTGATTTTTATTGATTTAACTAAAGCGCAGAGACTGGAACCAGCGCTAGCCAAGCCGCTTGCTGAAGGCAGCGGTGAACACGACCTCGCCATGCATCGCGCCTGCCTCGGCCATCACCACGTCCATGAAGCCGTCGGTGACGCGCACAACAGCAAAGCCGCCCATATAGGCGGCCTTCGGCTTGATCAGGTCGAGCCCGCCCTGGCGGTAGATCATCGCGGTTTCGTGCTGGTGCCCGTGGAACAGGCCGATGACGTTATAGCCCTTGAGGACGTCGAGCAGCGCCTGGCGCTGATCGACACTCCACCAATGGGGCGCACCGTCACCGGTGTCATCGAAGGTCTTCGCCTTGGTGTCCCAGACCTCTGTCGAAAACGCGTCCCAGCCGTAGTGCTGGAACAGCACCACCGGTCGACCGTCGCCGGCGTAAGACGCAAGATCCTGCTTCAGCCAGGGCAGAGCGTTCACCGCACCCTTGGTCTCGTCACCGCCGAAGCGCTGAAGTTGCACCAGGTGCAGCCCGCCCCAGTCCCAGGAATAGCAATCGGAAAGTGGATCGTAGTTGGTCACCGGCACCGGCGGCTTGTAGAACACCGTCTGGCGATGGTTGAGTTCGACATAGTCGCGCAGCTCCCGGCGATACCAGTCGAGATGCGGCGGCGGTCCGTCCTGATCGAGGTCGTGATTGCCGAGGCCAACGAAGACCGGCATGTGGACGCGGTCGCGGCCCGCCCCTTCCTGGTAGCGGCTGGTGAACTGCTGCAACTGTCGCCCTTCGCGCGGTTGGCGCACCTGGCCGCCGCCATCGTCGGTAATGTCGCCGCCGAGCACCAGGCCGAGCGGCTTGCCGATCTCGCGCCCGGCGCTGGCGAGCCCACTCGGCTTTCCGGCAATCGTTTCCGGCCACCGCATCGCGTGCACCGCGTTCAGCGAGGCCACGTGCCGCAGCAGATTGGCGTCGGTCTTGCCCTCCGCGGCGCAATTCGGCGCAAGCCCTTCGATCGAGACGAGGCAAGCATGGATGTCGTTGGAAAACAGGAACGTCGCGTCGATCGCCGGAATGGCGGCGCGGGCGTGGCGGGCAGCAAGCGCTGCCCCACCGGCAAGGCCGGCCATGAAAGACCGTCTCGATAGGCCCGCCGAAACCCGTTGCCGCATGCCACCGCCCTCAACTTGTGCGGACGGGAGTGTGCAACAAGGCGCAGCTCACGTAAACCGAGAGCCGCGCCCTGTCCTGGGGGGACTAGTGTCCGCCGCCGCTTGGACCGACACCCTGCGGCTTCTTGATCATCATCACGCCGAGGATCAGCGACAGGAACAACACCGTCAGCAGCATGAAGATGTCGCCGAACGACAGGATGATCGCCTGCTTCTGCGCCATGGCAGCCAATTGCTTGATCGCGATCGTCGTACCGTCGAGACCGTGGGCGTTGAAGTTCGCGGCCATGTTGTTGAACCGCTCCATCGCCTCCGGATTGCCCCACTGCACGTGCTCGGCAAGCCGCGCATAGTGGAAGTCCTGGCGCTGGGTCAGGATGGTATTGATCACCGCGAGCCCGACCGCGCCGCCGAGGTTGCGGGTGAGGTTGAACAGGCCGGAGGCGCCGCGCATGCGTGCCGGCGGCATGGTGCCGAGCGCGATGTTGTTGATCGGCACCATGCAGAGCATCAGGCCGACACCGCGCAGGATCTGCGGGATGAACAGCTCGTAGAAGTCCCAGTCGGCCGTCAGGTGCCCCATGATCCAGGTGCCGGCGGCAAAGCTGGTAAAGCCGATCGTCATCAGCACGCGCGGATCGAGCTTGCCCGAGAGAATGCCGGCAACCGGCGCCGTGACGAACATCGCAAGACCCGAGACGAACATCGTCTCGCCGATCATCAGCGAATCGTAGCCGCGGATGCGCCCGAGATAGAGCGGATAGAGATAAGTCAGGCCGTAAAGGCCGATGCCCATCACGAAGGAGAACATCGAACCGAAGGCGAAGTTGCGGTTTGCGAAGGCCCTGAGGTCGACGACCGGGAATTCGACCTTGAAGGCCCGGTAGAAGAACACGATGGCCGCAAGCGCCGACGCGACCGCGCCGATGACGATGTGTTCGTCGTTGAACCAGTCGTTGGCGTTGCCCTCTTCCAGCACGTATTCGAGCGCGCCGAGAAAGATCGCCATCGATGCCAGGCCCCACCAGTCGAACTTCTTGAAGAGGCTCAGTTCCGGCTTGTCGAAGTCGATGAAGGTCCAGGTCAGCGTCGCAACGATGATGCCGGGGATGACGTTGACGAGGAACAGCCAGTGCCACGAGAAGGCGTGGCTGAGATAGCCGCCGACCGTCGGGCCGATCGTCGGCGCCAAGGTCGCGATGAGACCGATGATCGGCGAGACGATGTTGCGCTTCGACGGCGGGAAAATGGTGAAGGCGGCCGCAAACACCGACGGGATCATGCCGCCGCCGATGAAGCCCTGGATGGCGCGGTAGACGATCATCTGGTCGATGTTCGTCGCCGTCGCCGCAAGCGCGCTGGCTGCCGTGAAGCCGGCCGCCGAAACCGAGAACAGCACACGCGTCGAGACGATGCGCGCCAGCGTTCCCGACAGCGGGATCATGATGACTTCGGCAATCAGGTAGGAGGTCTGTACCCAGCCGATTTCGTCCGAGCCGGCCGACAGGCCCGCCTGGATTTCGGCGAGCGAGGCCGAGACAATCTGGATGTCGAGGATGGCCATGAACATGCCGACGACCATGGCGAAGAAGGCGATCAGCCTCTTCGGATCCATATGTTCCTCGACCTTCGGTGCGGCGACCGCGACCGAACCTGCTGTTGCCGTTGCGGCCATCTCAGCCACTCCTTGCGAGATGGCGCGCCGTTCAGGCGCGCCGGCGTCTGGGCCCGGTTACTTGGTGGCGGCGACCTTGGTCTGGTCCGGCGCCGTGCGCGTGTCGACATCGACGACGACGCTCAAGCCAGCACGCAGGTGCCCTTCGGCCAGGATGTCGGCCGGGATCGTGATGCGAACCGGAACGCGCTGGATCACCTTGGTGAAGTTGCCGGTCGCGTTTTCAGCCGGCAGCAGCGAGAACACCGAGCCGGAGGCCGGCGAGATCGAAGCGACGGTGGCTTCGATCGGGTGATCCTCGTAGGCGTCCACATGCACCTTCACCTTGGAACCCGGCACCAGATGGGCGATCTGGGTCTCCTTGAAGTTGGCGTCGATGTAGAGCTGATCGACCGGAACAAGCGCCGCAAGCCGCTGGCCGGCGGAAACGAGGTCGCCGACCTGGACCGAAACATTGCCGACGATGCCGTCATAGGGCGCCTTCAGCACGGTGAAGCCGAGGTCACGGTTGGCCTTGTCGCGGACAAGCTCGAGCGAACGGATCTCGCTTTCGGCTTCGGTGCGCTGCGCTTCGAGCACGGTGATGCTCGCATTGGCAGCGGAGATGTTAGCATCTGCACCGGCAAGGTTTGCCCGCGCCTGGTCGAGCGCCACATCGGCGTTGTCAAGCGAAGCAACGGTACCGACAGCCTTGGACTGGAGGTCACTTGCGCGCTTCTGCGCGAGTTCGGCGCCACGCACCGTTGCTTCGAGAGCCTTCTTCTGTGCTTCACTCTGGGCAAGGCTTGCCTTGGCGCCGGCGATCTGCGCGTCGAAACGGCTGAGTGCCAGCTTCTGGGTGGCAATCTTCGCCTCGGCCTGCTCGGCGGCAATGCGGTAGTCGCCATCGTCGAGCGTGACCAGCGGGTCACCGGCCTTCACCTTCTGGTTGGCAACGGCGTCGACCTTGGCGACATAGCCGGAGACCTTCGGCGAGATCGTCGCGATGTCGCCTTCGATATAGGCGTCATCGGTCGAGACCATGAAGCGGCCGTTGGTCCACCAGTCGTAACCGTACCAGGCGCCGGCAGCCAGGAGCGCAAGACCGAGCACCGGCAAAATGGGCTTGCGTGCCTTCTTCTGCGGCTGGGCCGCTTCCTTGGCTTCAGCCGGAGCGGCGGCTGCCTGCTCGGCTACGGGCGCCTTTGCCTCGAGCGCGGTTTCCTGAACCGGCTGCGCTTCGAAGGTCTCGTCGACGGGGCGGACGCGGGCAGCACTGGACGTTTTGGATGCAGACATTGGGCACCGGCCTGGTTAAGGTTTACTGAAGCGAACTGAACCGTTCGGTTCGATTGGAACTTGACATAAGCCCTTTCTGGACGCATATCAAGAGGAAATCGAACCACGCGGTTCGATGCCTGAGATTTAATGCAAGCAGGACGGAAACAAGCGACCATCATGAGCGCGGCAAAGACCGGAACACAGGACCTGATCCAGCCGGATGTCGGCATGGACGACGATCTCTCTTCAGGTGGCGGCCGCCACGCCGCCGGCGAGGACCCGGCCAAGCGCGAGCAGATTCTCGAGGGCGCCAGGCGCGCCTTTCTGAGCCAGGGTTTCGACGCCGCCAGCATGAACGACATCACCCGCGAGGCCGGCGTCTCCAAGGGCACGCTCTACGTCTATTTCGAGAACAAGGAAGACCTGTTCAAGGCGCTGATCATCAAGGGCAAGACCCGGGTGGTCCAGACCGCCAAGCACGCGCTCAACGATCATGACGACGTCGAGGAATCGCTCTACGATTTCGGCGTGACGCTGACGACGAGCATGACGGCCGAAGAAACCATCCGCTCCATGCGCATGGTGATCGGCGTCATCGACCGCATGCCGCACCTGGCAGAACGCTTCTTCAGCGAGGCACCGGAGAACGGCTATACCGTGCTCAAGGCCTATCTCGACCGCCAGGTCACGGCCGCCACGCTCGACATCGACAACACCGAGATGGCCGCCCGCCAGTTCATCGAAATGGCGCAGGCCGGGCTCTTCAAGCACCGCCTGTTCGGCGGTATGTGTTCGGCGCCGCCCAAGGAACAGATCGAGGCGACGGTGACCGCCGCTGTCCGCGTTTTCATGTCGGCTTACGGTCCGAAGAAAAAGGCGGACTGACCCCGAACCCGCGGCAACCGTCCGGCGTTACAATCCAGCAATTGCGATCAAGCGCGCCTTCCGGCAAGACCCTATCAACAGGGCGCTGCCAAGGGAGTGAGGATGAGTGCCATCGGACGGGCGGTCTGGTTCATCGAGAGCCATTTCGCGACAGACATATCGCTGGATGAAATCGCTGGGGCCGCGGGCCTCTCGCGCTTCCACCTTTCACGCGTTTTCGGGTTGGTCACCGGCCGCTCGATCAGCGCCTACATTCGCGGCCGGCGGCTGAGCGACGCCGCCCGCGCGCTGGCCGATGGCTCCATCAGCATTCTTTCGGTGGCGCTCGATGCGGGCTACGGCTCGCACGAGGCTTTCACCCGTGCCTTTCGCGACCAGTTCGGCGTGACGCCGGAAACGGTGCGCAAGCAGAGGCATGTCCGAAACATCGAACTGATGGAGCCTTTAAGGATGGACGACACGCGCCTTCTCAAGATCGATCCGCCCCGCTTTGAAGACAGCCCGCCGTTGCTCTTGGCGGGGATGGCGGAAACCTATGCCTATAGCCGCACCGAGGGCATCCCCTCGCTCTGGCAGCGGTTCAACCGCCACTTCGGCAACATTCCCACCCAGAAGGGCAACATCGCCTACGGCGTCTGCAATGACAGCGACGGCGAGGCCGGCACCTTCCGCTACATGGCAGCCGTCGAAGTCGGCGACGCCGGCGACCTGCCGGAGGGTTTTTCGACGCTGAAGCTGCCGAGGCAGCGTTACGCCGTCTTCCTGCATCGCAGCCATATCTCTTCGATCGCCAAGACCGCCGATTACATCTTCGGCACCTGGCTGCCGGAGTCGGGTCTCGAGCACGGCGAAACACCCGATCTCATTGAACGTTACGACGAGCGCTTCGATCCGCATTCGGGCATGGGCGTCGTTGAATTGTGGATTCCCGTCAAATCGTAAACGGTAAAGCGCCGCTGCAAATGGGCGGCGGCGCTTGCCACCTCTTCGGTGTTGCTTAAATACTTTCGGCGATTCTTGCGCGACGACGCGCCACCCAAAAAGGAAGATCGCCGATGCAGGATATCCTGTTGCTTGCCCAAGACCCTGCCGCCTGGGTCGCACTCGTTACGCTCGTCGTCATGGAGGTGGTTCTCGGCATCGACAACCTGATCTTCATCTCGATCCTCACCAACAAGCTGCCGGTACAGCATCGCGAAAGGGCCCGCCGCATCGGCATCGGCCTGGCGCTCGTCATGCGCCTTGCCCTGCTCGGCACCGTCGCCTGGATCGTCAAGCTGACGACACCGGTTTTCGAAGCCTTCGGCCACGGCTTCTCCTGGAAGGACATGATCCTGATCGCCGGCGGTCTGTTCCTCGTCTGGAAAGCGACCAAGGAAATCCACCACAACGTCGACCCGGCCGATCACGGCGAGGATTTCATCGCCACATCGGCGATCAACAGCTTCGGCGCCGCGATCGGCCAGATCCTGCTGCTCGACCTCGTCTTCTCGGTCGACAGCATCATCACCGCCGTCGGCATGACGCCGCACCTGCCGATCATGGTCATCGCCGTCATCGCCGCCGTCACGGTGATGCTCGTCGCCGCCAACCCGCTCGCCAACTTCATCGAGAAGAACCCGACGATCGTCATGTTGGCGCTCGCCTTCCTCTTGATGATCGGCACGACGCTGATCGCCGAAGGCATGGGCCTGCATGTGCCGAAGGGCTACATCTATGCGGCCATGGCCTTCTCGGCCATCGTCGAAATCCTCAACATGGTGGCGCGTAATGCCCGCCTGAGAAAAGCAGGCAAGCTCGACTGACGATCTCAGCGGCGCACGCCATCGCATCATCGCGTCATCGAAAAAGCCCCGCATCAGCGATGCGGGGCCTTTTTGCTTGCGGGAGTTGACGAAGACGCGGGGCCGGCCCGACCGGCCGTCAACCGCGAGCCATAAACGGGAAGAGAATATGGACCGTTTCTCTTCCCGCCGAGCCTGCCGGTGGCATGCCCTGCGTCTTCTGGTTGGACAACGCTTCGCCAAAAGAAACGTTCCCCTCGCGCCGCCGTCCGGGCTCAGACGCCTGGACGATGCCCGACTTCGACGAGGATGTTGCCGGGAATGACCACGTAAAAGACATAGGCGCCGTGGCGATCCTTTGGCGCATTCACCTGAACGCCTGAGGCGCGTAGCCGCTGGCAGGCCGCATCGACCTCGTCGCGCGTCGGCAGCAGGAAGCCGATGTGATAGGTCTGGGCACCAAGGCTCACCTGATCGCCGCCACCAAGCGACGTGATCGGCGCGCTGACGACGAGCACCAGGCCCGAACCGTCGGTCAGGCGATAGAAGGCATCCTTGCCGCGCTTTTCGACAAGGGTCAGGCCGAAGTGATCGAGGAAGAATGATGCCGTCTCGGCAACGACGGGGCTATGAAGGTCGATATGATTCAGTCGCATGTCACAGTCTCCGTGTTCGAGTAACGCGGCGGACTGCGTCGATGCTGCATACCCCGCCGCGGACCGATGCAAGGGCATCGGAACCACGTCGTGGGTTCGAACGGGATGTTCGAGCAGAGCTTCGAGGCTTCAAGATAGCGACGAAGGGACCGGGCTTACCTTATCCGGTCCTGCCTTTTTCGACCGGACCTCAATACAGGAGAACGGCCGATGGCGGAAGACCCGGGCGATCAGTTCTTGCCTGTGTCCGGATCCACCTTCTGCAGTTGCTGCAGATAGGCATCCAGACGATCGAACTTCTGCTCCCAGAAGCGGCGGTAGCTGTCGAGCCAGTTGTTGACGTCCTGGAGAGGGGCTGCTTCAAGCCGACAGGGGCGCCACTGTGCCTCACGGCCGCGGCTGATCAGTCCGGCGCGCTCGAGAACCTTCAGATGCTTGGAGATTGCCGGCAGGCTCATTTCGAAGGGCTCGGCGAGTTCGCCGACCGACGCCTCTCCAAGCGTGAGACGGGCGAGGATCGCCCTTCGCGTCGGGTCGGCCAGGGCAGAGAGCGTTGTCGACAAGCGATCCTCCGGCATTTTCTAAAAAACCTTTCAGTTAAATAACCTTTCGGTTCATTATCGCCCGCGGCAAGCAGTGTCAACAAAAAGCCGCGCAATCCACTTTCCGTTGACATGATCGGCGTTCTATGGTCTCACCCGAGCCGACTGGAATAGCCTGCCGATACCGCTGTTGCGGCACCCTTGCGGGCCTTTCCTTCCCATAAAATGCGCGCCCCGGCGGTCGGATTTCTTTTCCGGCAAGGGGCGAAAAGCACGTCAGACGGGCAAAGACCATGGCAAATTCAGCAGTCCGGGTACGCATCGCACCCTCCCCCACCGGCGAGCCGCATGTCGGCACCGCCTATATCGCTCTGTTCAACTACCTCTTCGCGAAGAAGCACGGCGGCGAGTTCATCCTGCGCATCGAAGACACCGATGCGACCCGCTCGACGCCGGAATTCGAACAGAAGGTGCTGGACGCGCTGAAATGGTGCGGGCTCGAATGGTCGGAAGGTCCTGATATCGGCGGCCCCTACGGCCCCTACCGCCAGAGCGACCGCAAGGACATGTACCGCCCTTACGTCGAGAAGATCGTCGAGAACGGCCATGGTTTCCGCTGCTTCTGCACGCCCGAGCGGCTCGAGCAGATGCGCGAGAGCCAGCGCGCCGCCGGCAAGCCCTCGAAGTATGACGGCCTTTGCCTTCACCTGTCTGCCGAGGAAGTGACGTCGCGCGTCGCTGCCGGCGAGCCGCATGTCGTGCGCATGAAGATCCCGACCGAGGGCTCGTGCAAGTTCCACGACGGCGTCTATGGCGACGTGGAAATTCCGTGGGATGCGGTCGACATGCAGGTCCTGCTCAAGGCCGACGGCATGCCGACCTACCACATGGCGAACGTCGTCGACGACCATCTGATGAAGATCACCCACGTCGCCCGCGGCGAGGAGTGGCTGGCTTCGGTGCCGAAGCACATCCTGATCTACCAGTATCTCGGTCTCGAGCCGCCGCAGTTCATGCACCTGTCGCTGATGCGCAATGCAGACAAGTCGAAGCTGTCGAAGCGCAAGAACCCGACGTCGATCTCCTACTACACCGCCCTCGGCTACCTGCCGGAAGCGCTGATGAACTTCCTTGGCCTGTTCTTCATCCAGATCGCCGAAGGCGAGGAACTGCTGACGATCGAGGAACTCGCTGCCAAGTTCGACCCGGAGAACCTGTCCAAGGCCGGCGCGATCTTCGACATCCAGAAGCTCGACTGGCTGAACGCCCGCTGGATCCGCGAAAAGCTCACCGAAGAAGAATTCGCCGCCCGCGTGCTTGCCTGGGCGATGGAAAACGACCGCCTGAAGCAGGGCCTGAAGCTCAGCCAGTCGCGCATTTCGAAGCTCGGCGAACTGCCCGATCTCGCAAGCTTCCTGTTCAAGTCCGACCTCGGCCTGCAGCCGTCAGCCTTTGCCGGCGTCAAGTCGACACCGGAAGAACTGCTCGAAGTCCTCAACACCGTTCAGCCGGATCTCGAAAAGATCCTCGAATGGAACAAGGAATCGATCGAAGCCGAACTGCGCGCCGTTGCCGACCGCATGGGCAAGAAGCTGAAGGTGATCGTCGCACCGTTGTTCGTCGCGATGTCCGGGTCGCAGCGCTCGTTGCCGCTGTTCGACAGCATGGAAATCCTCGGCCGCGCCGTGGTCCGCCAGCGCCTGAAGGTCGCGTCCCAGGTGGTCGCCTCAATGGTCGGCAGCGGAAAGTAAGGAGAGCACGATGAACGACAAGACCGAAACAACTGGCCTCTCCTCCGACGCAACCGAAGTGCGCGCGCAAAAGCTGAAGTTGCTGCGCGAGCAGATCGGCGACGTCTATCCGGCGCATTTCCACCGGACGATGAGCAATGCTGACCTCGCCGCGAAGTACGAAGGCCTGGAAGCGGACACCGAGACGCAGGATGTCGTGACCGTTGCCGGCCGCGTCTACTCCTCGCGCAACTCCGGCATGTTCATGGATCTCCATGACGCATCGGGCAAGATCCAGATCTTCAGCCACAAGGACGTGACGAGCGAAGAGGCCCGCGGCCTGCTGCCGATGATCGACATCGGCGACATCATCGGCGTTACCGGCGTCGTACGTCGCACCAAGCGCGGCGAGCTGACGATCAATGCGCTATCGATCATCATGCTGACGAAGTCGCTGCTGCCGATGCCCGAGAAATGGCACGGCCTCTCCGACATCGAAATTCGCTACCGCAAGCGTCACCTCGACATCATGACCAACGAGGAATCGAAGCTGCGCTTCCAGCAACGCAGCCGCATCGTTTCCGGCATCCGCCGCTTCATGGAAAACGACGGCTTCATGGAAGTCGAGACGCCGATGCTGCACTCGGTCTATGGCGGCGCCACCGCCGAGCCGTTCAAGACGCATCACAACACGCTGAAGCTCGACATGTACCTGCGCATCGCGCCGGAACTGTACCTGAAGCGCACGCTGGTTTCGGGCCTCACCGACAAGGTCTTCGAGATCAACCGCAACTTCCGCAACGAAGGCGTCTCCACCCGGCACAATCCGGAATTCACCATGATGGAGTGCTACTGGGCCTATGCGGACTACGAGGACATCATGGACCTCGTCGAACGCATGTTCGGTGAGCTGGCAATGGCGATCCACGGCTCGACCGAGTTTGCCTATGGCGACAAGGAAATCTCCTTCAAGGGTCCGTTCCGCCGCGTGCCGATGCCCGACGCAGTCAAGGAAGCAACCGGGATCGACTTCCTGGCGATGAAGACCGACGAAGAAGCCCGCACTGCCGCCAAGGCCGCCGGCTTCGAGGTCGAGAAGGACTGGACCTGGGGCGAGTGCCTCGCCTTCCTCTTCGAGGAGAAGGTCGAGCCGACGTTGATCCAGCCGGCCCACGTCACGCATTTCCCGAAGGACATCTCGCCCTTTGCCAAGGAAGTGCCGGGCGAGCCGCGCCTCGTCGAGCGTTTCGAGACCTATTGCAACGCCTGGGAACTGGGCAACGCCTTCTCCGAGCTCAACGATCCGGAAGAGCAGCGCGCCCGCATGGTCGAGCAGCTGGAACAGGCGCATGCGCGCGGCGAAAAGGCCAAGCAGCTCGACGACGAGTTCCTCGACGCCATCGACCAGGGCATGCCGCCGGCCGGCGGCCTCGGCATTGGCGTCGACCGCCTGATCATGCTTCTGACCAACGCGCCGTCGATCCGCGACGTCATCCTCTTCCCGGCCCGCCGCCAGAAGGCTGACTGATCAGGGGCGACATTGCCACAAACAACAAAGCCCGGCGCGTCAACGTCGGGCTTTTTGCTATTCAGGTGAATGTCCCGAGCCCGAACGCGGGCGTGGTCTCAGTGTCCCGCGGGCGCCTCGGCCGTCTTCGCCGGCTCGGCTTCGTGTTCGCCACCGCGCGCCTCGGCCGCTTCCCCCGCAACCGGCTCGGCCGACGGGTCGATGCACGCGGAGTGGTCGTCCATGGCCGCCATCATCGTGCGGATATCGTCCATCGAAAGATCGACGGTCTTGCCGTGGAACACACCGGCGGAATTTGCAGCACCGGCATTGTAGGAGGCACGGAAGGTTTCGCTCATGCCGGGAACGCTTTGCGGGCCCGGTGCAAAGAGCACCTCCGCCCCGATCGCGGTACCCCGCACCTGCGCCCGCTCTTCCGGGCCGGCAGCATCGAGCACGACGACCTGGTAGAGATCGGCCTTCTCGGCCTTTGCCAGGGCACCGACCACGCGCAGCGCGGTGCGCATGCGCGCTTCGCCGTCGGCACGATCGGTCTTGACGTGCATGCGGATCCAGCGCTGGCCGTTGTGGCTAAGTTTGAGAGTACGCAGCGTCGTGCATTCCAGGCCCGACAGGTTGGGCTTGTTAAGCTCGCCCATCAGCCGGTCACGGCTGACATAAACCGCGGCTCCACCCGATGCAGCCGAAACGCCGAAAGCGGCCACGAGGATGACAAGCAGCCTCTTCGATGGCCTGATCTTGCCGAGGATAGCCTTCACGAGGGTGACTCCGCCGTCATATCCAGAAATTGCAGAAAGGCCCGAAGGCGCGCCCCAAGAGTAGGCGAGTGACCTTTCGGAAAGTTTAAGCCGGGACGTGAAAGCGGCGCCGGATTGGCCAACATCGCTGCATGTGTCCGGGGGCGATTGACTTTCGTGGCCATCTTGCCTCCATTGCGGCCGTCAAACACAAGAACAAGAAAAGAAGAACGAAAATGCACAAAGTCATATTTGATACGGACCCGGGCATCGACGATGCGATGGCGCTGCTCTTCCTGCACCGCCATCCGGCCATCGACCTGATCGGCATCACCACCGTCTTCGGTAACGCCTCGGTCGAAACCACGACGCGCAACGCGCTCTTCCTGAAGCAGAACTGGGGCATCGATGCGCCGGTTGCCAAGGGCCTCGACAAGACCTTCAATCCCGACCGTCCGCATGTCGGCTGGCCGACCTTCATCCACGGCGACGATGGCCTCGGCAACATCGACGTGCCCGAGACGGTTGACCTGCCCGTCGACCCGCGCTCGGCGCACCGCTTCATCATCGACACGGTCCGCGCCCATCCGGGCGAAGTGACGCTGATTGCCGTCGGTCGCATGACCAACCTGGCGCTGGCGCTGCGCGAGGATCCGGATTTTGCCGCACTCGTGCGCGAAGTCGTCATCATGGGTGGCGCCTTCGACGTCAACGGCAACATCACGCCAGCTGCCGAAGCCAACATCCACGGTGATCCGGAAGCCGCCGACGCGGTGATGACGGCGCCCTGGCCGGTCACCGTCGTTGGTCTCGATGTCACCACCCAGACCGTGATGACCAAGGCGATGATCGCCGATATCGCCGAGCGCGGCGGCGAAGCCGGCAAGCTGCTCGCCGATATCTCGAAGTTCTACGTCACCTTCTACGAACAGCACGTGCCGGACGGCATGGTCGTGCACGACAGCTGCGCCTGCGCCTATGTCGTTGCCCCTGAACTCTTCACCGTCAGAAGCGGCTCGATCCGCGTCGTCTGCGGTGGCATCTCCGACGGCCAGACGATCCAGAAGCCGGATAACCGGCTCTTCCCGCCGAGCCCGTGGGACGATCTGCCGAGCCAGAAGGCCTGCATCGATATCGACGCCCCGCGCGCGCTGAAGCTGATCAGCGACACGCTCATTCTCGGCGGCTGAGCCGATCGAGGCGCAACGGATGCTTGCGCTGCGCCTCGAAAAACTTGACAGGGATGGCTGGCGGACGCGCGTTCGCCGGCTATCTTTCAGTCCATGAAACCGGACGCCCTCCTCTATCCCGCCCCCAAAGGCCTCTACTGCCCGATCGGCGACTTCTACATCGACCCGGTGCAACCGGTCGAAAGGGCGCTGGTCACCCACGGCCATTCCGATCACGCCCGTTCAGGCCACGGCCACGTGCTCGCCACCCGTGAAACCCTCGACATCATGCGCATCCGCTATGGCGACGACTTTTGCGGCACAAGCCAGGCGATCGCCCTTGGCGAAACGCTTGATGTCAACGGCGTCGAAGTGGGCTTTCATCCCGCCGGCCATGTGCTCGGCTCGGCGCAGATCTCGGTTCGTGCGAACGGCACCCGCATCGTCGTCTCCGGAGATTACAAGCGCAGGCGCGATCCGACCTGCGCCGGCTTCGAGCCGGTCGCCTGCGATGTCTTTATCACCGAAGCAACCTTCGGGTTGCCGGTCTTCCATCACCCTGATGATCGTGCAGAGACACGCAAGCTGCTGACGTCGCTGACACAATTTCCGGAGCGGACCCACGTCGTCGGTGCCTATGCGCTCGGCAAGGCGCAGCGTGTGATCGTTCTTCTGCGGGAAGCGGGCTACCACCTGCCGATCTTCATCCACGGCTCCCTGCAGCGTCTCTGCGACTACTATGAGAGCCAGGGCATCGACCTCGGCGAGCTTCGCCCGGCAACGCTTGCCGCCGACGAGAAGCAGGATTTCAGAGGCACGATCGTGATCGGCCCGCCGGCCGCCTTTGCCGATCGCTGGTCGCGGCGCTTCGCCGATCCGATCGCCATCTTTGCCTCCGGCTGGATGCTGATTAGGCAAAGGGCGAAACAGCGTGGCGTCGAGCTTCCGCTTGTCATCTCCGATCATTGCGACTGGGCCGAGCTCACGCAAACGATCAAGGAGATCGCGCCTGGCGAAGTCTGGGTCACCCATGGCCGGGAGGAAGCCCTGGTGCGCTGGTGCGAGCTTCAGGGCATCGCCGCGCGCCCGTTGCATCTCGTCGGCTACGATGACGAGGGAGAGTGATCGATGCACGCGTTTGCTGAATTGCTCGACCGCCTCGTCCTGAGCCCGCAGCGCAACGCCAAGATCCGCCTGCTCGTCGACTATTTTCACACCACGCCCGATCCTGACCGGGGCTATGCACTGGCCGCGATCGCCGGCACGCTGTCGCTGAGCACGGTCAAGCCCGCAATGATCCGCGACCTCTTGCTCGAGCGCATGGACGCGGTGCTCTTCCAGTATTCCTACGATTATGTCGGTGATCTCGCCGAAACGGTCTCGCTCGTCTGGGAGCCGCCGGTAGGCACCGTTCAATCGGACATTCCGCTCGGCGCGGCCATCGAGCGTCTGCAGATGACGGGGCGCGCCGATGTCCGCAGCGTCGTGCGTGACATGCTCGACCGCCTCGACACTTCGGCGCGCTTCGCCTTCCTCAAACTGGTGACCGGGGGCTTGCGCATCGGCGTCTCGGCCAAGCTCGCCAAGCAGGCGCTTGCAGAGATGGGCGACAAGGACGTCACCGAAATCGAGACGCTGTGGCACGGCCTGTCGCCACCCTATCTGCCGCTCTTCCGCTGGCTTTCGGGACAGGGCGAGAAACCCGTTCTGTCGACGCCGGCGGTCTTCCATTCGGTGATGCTTGCCAATCCCGTCGGCGAAGGCGATCTCGACGGGCTCGACCCGAAGGACTTCGTCGCCGAGTGGAAGTGGGACGGGATCCGCGTGCAACTTGCCAATATCGGTAGCACAAGGCGGCTCTATTCCCGCAGCGGCGACGAGATTTCAGGCGCGTTTCCCGATGTGCTCGAAGCAGCCGATTTTACCGGCGTCATCGATGGTGAGCTGCTGGTCGGTGGCACGACCCGCACCAACCGCGCCACCAGGAGCTTCGCCGACCTGCAGCAGCGGCTGAACCGCAAGACCGTCAGCCACAAGCTCATCGACGCCTATCCCGCCTTCATCCGCGCCTATGACATTCTGTTTTCCGGCGACATCGACGTTCGCCCGAAAAGCTTCGTCGAACGACGGACGACGCTCGCGGATCTGGTCGACAGCGCATCTCCGCAACATTTCGACCTGTCGCCGCTGGTTCCGTTTTCGTCCTGGGAGGAACTCGACCGGCTGCGTGCCGACCCGCCGGACCCGGTGATCGAGGGCATCATGCTGAAACGGCTCGATTCCCCCTACACGCCCGGCCGCGTCAAGGGGCCGTGGTTCAAATGGAAACGCGCGCCGTTCAACGTCGATGCGGTGCTGATCTACGCACAGCGCGGTCACGGCAAACGATCGAGCTACTACTCCGACTTTACCTTCGGTGTCTGGACAACCGTCGACGGCAAGGAAACGCTCGTGCCGGTCGGCAAGGCCTATTTCGGCTTCACCGATGCAGAACTGGAGATCCTCGACCGCTTCGTCCGGAACAACACGACGGAGCGCTTCGGGCCGGTTCGCGCCGTACGCGCCGAGCCCGATTTCGGCTTCGTCGTCGAAGTCGCCTTCGAGGGCATCAACCGCTCAACGCGGCACAAGTCGGGGGTCGCCATGCGCTTTCCACGCATTGCTCGTCTTCGGCCGGACAAGCTGCCGCGCGACGCCGATCGGCTGGAGACGCTGCAGGCGATGATCGAAGCGCGACAAGGCGCCTAGGTCGGTTCGTCGTGCTTGCAGCGGTGATGCATCGCGCGCCGCGACATGGGAGGGAGCCGGGAACACTCGCGACCTCTATGCGTTGGAACAGGGCAAGCAACCGAAAGGCGGTGTCCCATGCCAGCCAAATCCAGGGCCCAGCAACGGGCAGCCGGCGCAGCTCTTGCCGCCAAGCGCGGCGAAGTGAAGAAATCCAGCCTCAAGGGCGCCTCGCGTGACATGGAAAAAACCATGACTGAGGGCGAGCTCGAAGACCTGGCGGAAACCAAGCACAAGAACCTGCCCGAGCGCAAAGGCACCTGATCCTTTTGTCTCCAACAAAAGCGGCGCCTCTAATAAAAGCGAAACCTAAAACAAGAATTGTTAAGACCCTTTTGGGATTATCCGGCTCAAGACATAGCCATTCGCGTGCCGCCGGGGTGTTTTGTGCCTGCCAGACATGCTTTCGACCTCGGAATGAAGAGGCTCTCCAGGGTTTTGACGCCGAGCTATCTTCCGGCGCTCATTGCCGCCTTCGTCGTCTGCGTGGCCGGTATCCTCGCCGACAACCAGAACCAGGTCGTTGCCGAGGCGCGCATGCGTGCGCGGGTCGCCGAAGAGCTCAACCCGATCCGCTCGAAGCTCGAAGCCAATGTCAACGGCAACATCCAACTCGTGCGCGGCCTGATCGGCACGCTCGTCACCGAGCCGGGAATGGACCAGACCCGCTTTGCCACGCTTTCGCGCAGCATTTTTACGGAACGCTCACAATTGCGCAGCATTGCCGCTGCACCCGATCTGATCGTCTCGCTGGTTTACCCGCTCAAAGGAAACGAGAAGGCGCTGGGGCTCGATTACCGCAAGAATGAGGCGCAGCGCGCCGCCGTCATGCGTGTGCGGGACACGGGCCAGATGGTGCTTGCCGGCCCGGTGGACCTCGTCCAGGGCGGACGTGGCCTGATTGGCCGCTTCCCGGTCTCGATCGATGCGGGTGGCGGCAGCAACCGTTTCTGGGGCATTGTCTCGGCAATCATCGACATCGATCGGCTCTATCGCGATAGCGGCCTCCTTTCCAAAGAACTGGGCCTGGACATAGCGATTGCCGGACGCGACGGAAGTGGTGCGAAAGGCCCGATGGTCTTCGGCGACCCCGGGGTCTTCCAACGGTCGCCGGTCGAGATGACCGTGCTATTGCCCGGGGGCTCCTGGCAGATTGCGGCCACCCCCAAGGGCGGTTGGCCGACAACGGCCGGCAATGCCTGGCTGATCCGCGGCCTGATCGTCATCGGCGGCCTGATGATCATCCTGCCGATGGTTTTGACCGGGCGCCTGATGAGCGAGCGGCAGAGCAACATTCGCGCCCTCCGTCACAGCAAGGCGCAACTGCAGGAACTCTCCCATCGCCTGAAGATCGCGCTGGATTCATCGCAGATCGGCATCTGGGAGCTCGACATCGAGAGTGGCAAGTTGCTTTGGGACGATCGAATGCGGGAACTCTATGGTCGTGTGGGATCAAAGCGCGAGACCTATGAGGACTGGAGCAGTGCGCTCTATTGCGAGGATCTTCAGCGCGCCGAGGCCGAGTTTGTCGAAGCGCTGGAAACGGGAGACGCCTACAACTCGGACTTTCGCATCAGCCTGGCCGACGGCAGCTTGCGGCACATTCGCGCGATCGGCTCCGCCTATATCGGCGCCGACGGTCGCAGGAAGATCGTTGGCGTCAACTGGGACGTGACTGCTGACTTCGAGACCCGTGAAACGCTCTTTGAAGCCAAGCGCACGGCAGAAGCACACAGCGTCGAACTCGAGGCGGCGCGCCATCGCATGGAGTTCAATGCCCTGCATGACCCGCTGACGGGCCTGCCCAATCGCCGTTTCCTCGATCAGGTGCTCGCCGAGCGCAATCAGCATTTTGCGCCCGAGGCGAAGCTCAGCATCTTCCACATGGATCTCGATCGCTTCAAGCAGATCAACGATACGCTCGGCCATGCCGCCGGTGACGAGATCTTGCGCCACGCCGGCGAGCTTCTGCGCGTCAACGCAGATGAGAAGGACTTCGTCGCCCGCATCGGCGGCGATGAATTCGTCATCGTCCGCCAGGACGGCGGGACGGAACCGGACGCGCGGCTCGCCTCCCGCATCATCGATGCCATGAGCGTGCCCGTCCGCTACAAGGATCAGGAATGCCGCATCGGCGTCAGCATCGGCATTGCCGCCCAGTCGCGCCCCTCCGACGACCTTTCGCACGTGCTCGTCAATGCCGACATCGCGCTTTACGAGGCCAAGCGCCGCGGCCGCAACCGCCACGAAACCTTCACCGGCGAGCTGAAGACGGCCGTCTTCAAGACGAAGCAGACTGCCGACGAGATCCTGCGCGGGCTCGAGCACAACGAATTCATCGCCCATTTCCAGCCGCAGTTCTGTCCACGAACCCTTGACATCATCGGCGTGGAGGCGCTGGCGCGCTGGGATCATCCGACCAAGGGCCTGCTCGGCCCGCACACCTTCCTGAAGACGGCCGAAGATATCAACGTGGTCGCCTCGATCGACCAGGCGATCCTCGAGCAGGCATTGTTCCAGGTCTACCGCTGGGAGGCAGGTGGCATCCATATCCCCAAGGTCTCGGTCAATCTTTCTTACGCCCGACTTCATGACGAGAACCTGATCGAACGCCTCGAGCAGTTGCAGATCCCGAAGGGCCGCCTCTCCTTCGAGTTGCTGGAATCGATTTCCTTCGATGAAAGCGACGTGAAGGTGCTGTCGAACATTCGCCGGATCAAGGAGCTTGGTATCGATATCGAGATCGACGACTTCGGTACCGGTTACGCCTCGATCCTCAGCCTGTTGAAGCTGACACCGCGCCGGCTGAAGATCGATCGCCAGCTTATCCTGCCGATCCTCGATTCACCCGCAGAAAAACGCCTGGTCGAATCGATCATCGACATCGGCACCTCGCTCGGCATCGAGGTCATCGCCGAGGGCATCGAAACGCTCGAACATGCCCATATCCTCAAGGAGCTCGGCTGCCACGGGCTGCAGGGCTATGCCTTTGCCCGGCCGATGAGCGCCAACGATCTTGCGACCTTCGCCTTCGAGCGCCGCTGGCGAGCGGCCTGAGAGCACATTCAGGAGCGCGGGAAATGCGCGGTGCGTTCATTTTTCGCAGCAACGAGGCTTGGCAGCCCCGCCACGAATCGTCATAAAAACAATTGCCTGCCCCCGCTGCGCGGACTTGGCGGCATCATCTGCGGCAGTCGCTGACGCGACCGTCCTCTAGGGCCCTCCGGAGCATCCCGTTTCAAGTGGAATCACGAAAAGCGGGAATATGTTCTGGAAACAAAATCCTAGGGCGTCCTTTGTGTGCTCTCTTGAACGCACGGCGCTCTAGCGCCCGATCTCCATGACACCCGAGCGAAGGGAACGGTACGATCGAATACGCGGGAAAATTGCTTTCTGTCTTCATTCTCGCCCCATTTGCGGGAAGCCTTCTTGCAATCTTCTTCCCGCCCGATCAGCGTGGCGCAACCGCCTGGTTCGCCGGTGCGATCGCCCTACTCTGTTTCCTCGTCGCCGCCGGCCTCTATCCCTTAGTCACCTCGGGCGGCGTGCTGCGCTACGACATCGCCTGGTTGCCTGAGCTTGGCCTCAATTTCACGCTCAGGATGGACGGCTTTGCCTGGTTGTTTACGGTGCTTGTCACTGCGATCGGCGTGCTCGTCGTGCTCTACGCCCGCTACTACATGGCGGCCGAAGATCCCGTCCCGCGCTTCCTGGCGCTGTTTCTCGCCTTCATGGGCTCAATGCTCGGCGTCGTGCTCTCTGGTAACCTCATCCTGCTTGCCGTGTTCTGGGAGCTGACGAGCATCGTCTCCTTCCTGCTGATCGGCTACTGGCACCACAATGCGCACGCCCGCGACGGTGCCCGCATGGCGCTGACCATCACTGGTACCGGCGGCCTCTGCATGCTCGTCGGCTTTCTGCTGATCGGTCGCATCGTCGGCAGCTATGATCTCGATGCAGTACTTGCCTCGGGCGACACGATCCGCAATTCGTCGCTCTACGTACCGGTCCTGATCCTGGTTCTGCTCGGCGCCTTGACCAAAAGTGCCCAGTTCCCGTTCCATTTCTGGCTGCCGCACGCCATGGCCGCGCCGACGCCGGTCTCGGCCTATCTGCACTCGGCAACCATGGTGAAGGCCGGCGTCTTCCTGCTCGTGCGCCTCTGGCCGGTGCTGGCCGGCACCGAAGCCTGGTTCTGGATCGTCGGGCTTGCCGGTCTGTCGACCCTGCTGCTCGGCGCCTATTTCGCCATCTTCCAGCAGGACCTCAAAGGTCTGCTCGCCTATTCCACTATCAGCCATCTCGGACTGATCACCGTGCTCTTGAGCCTCGGCAGCCCGCTTGCCGCCGTTGCTGCCGTCTTCCACATCGTCAACCACGCCACCTTCAAGGCGTCGCTGTTCATGGCCGCCGGCATCATCGACCACGAGACCGGAACGCGCGACATGCGCAAGCTCGGCGGGCTGATCCGCTTTATGCCCGGAACAGCAGTCCTCGCCATGGTCGCGAGCGCCGCCATGGCGGGCGTGCCGCTTCTAAACGGCTTCATCTCGAAAGAGATGTTCTTCGCCGAGGCGATCGAGACCCACCAGGCCAACATCCTCGACACGATGACGCCCTATGTCGCGACGCTCGCCGGCATGTTCGCAGTGACCTATTCGCTGCGCTTCATCCATAGCGTCTTCTTCGGCAAGACACCCGAGGATCTGCCGAAAGTGCCGCACGAGCCGCCGCGCTGGATGCGCGTGCCGATCGAATTCCTGGTGCTCGCCTGCCTCGTCGTCGGCATCATCCCCGCGATCACCATCGGCCCGTTCCTGCATACCGCCATCGTATCAATCCTCGGTGCCAGCACGCCCACCTACAGCCTCTCCGTCTGGCATGGCTGGAACCTGCCGCTGATCATGAGCTTCGCGGCGCTTGCCGGCGGTGTCGGCCTTTATTTCCTGATGCGCAACTACCTTGCCACCAGCGTCGAAGGACCGCCGATCTTCCGGCTGCTGCACGGCCAGCGCATCTTCGAACGCGTGCTGGTGACGCTCTCGTGGAAATGGGCGCGCTCACTGGAACAGCGGCTCGGTACCCGCCGGCTGCAGCCGCAGATGCGCTTCCTCGTCTTCATCGCGGTGGCTGCCGGCGCTCTGCCGCTGCTTCTTACCCATTTCGAGCTGCCGCCGCTTCTGGTGCGCAGCATCGACCCAGCCTTTTCGTTGCTCTGGGCGATTGGCACTGCCTGCGCCATCGGCGCGGCTATCCTTGCAAAGTTCCACCGTCTGGCAGCCCTCGTACTGCTTGGCGGCGCCGGCCTCACCACCTGCCTCACCTTCGTCTGGCTTTCGGCGCCGGATCTTGCCGTCACCCAGCTCCTTGTCGAGATCGTCACGACGGTGCTCATCCTGCTCGGCCTGCGCTGGCTGCCGAAACGCATCGAAGACACGCAGGAGACCGAAATGCTGTCGCTCAGGGTCCGCTTCCGGCGCCTGCGTGACTTCCTTCTGGCGGTCACCGCCGGTGGCGGCGTGGCGCTGATCGCCTATACGATCATGACCCGCCCCATGCCCGAGACCATCGCCAGCTACTTCCTCGAGCGCGCCTACAAGGAAGGCGGCGGCACCAATGTCGTCAACGTCATCCTTGTCGACTTCCGCGGCTTCGACACGCTTGGCGAAATCGCGGTTCTGGCGATCGTCGCGCTCACGGTCTTCGCCCTGCTCCTGCGTTTCCGTCCGCAGGCCGACAGCCTGGAAGCGCCCGAACAGCAGCGCCTCCAGAACGCCTTTGACGACGACCACCCCGATCGCAGCAAGGGTGACAGCGTCGCCGAATATCTGTTCGTGCCCTCGGTGATCATGCGCTGGATGTTCCCGGTCATCGGCATGCTCGCCGCCTACCTGTTCCTGCGCGGCCACGACCTGCCGGGCGGTGGATTTGCCGCCGGCATCGCCATGTCGATCGGCTTCATCCTGCAATACATGTCCGGTGGCACGCGCTGGGTCGAGGAACGATTGCGTATCCATCCGTTGCGCTGGATGAGCATCGGCCTTCTGGTCGCCACGGCAACCGGGATCGGCTCCTGGCTGTTCGGCTATCCGTTCCTGACCTCGCATTCCCAATACATCACGCTGCCGGTCATCGGGAAATTCCCGCTCGCGAGTGCCCTGTTCTTCGATCTCGGCGTCTTCTCGCTGGTGCTCGGCGCGACCGTGCTGATCCTGATTGCGCTCGCCCACCAGTCGATCCGCGCACCGCGGGCCCATGCCCGCGCCACACGGGCCGCAAAGGAGGCGCGCTGATGGAGCTCATTCTCTCGGTTGCAATCGGCGTGCTGACCGCCTCCGGCGTCTACCTGCTTTTGCGTCCGCGCACCTACCAGGTGATCATTGGTCTTTCGCTTTTGTCCTATGCCGTCAACCTCTTCATCTTCGGCATGGGGCGCCTTCGGGTGAACGCGCCTCCGGTGCTCGAACCCGGCGGCGGCGGCGACCTTAGCCGCTACACCGATCCGGTGCCGCAGGCACTTGTCCTGACCGCGATCGTCATCGGCTTTGCCATGACGGCGCTCTTCCTCGTCGTGCTGCTCGCCTCGCGCGGCTTCACCGGCACCGACCACGTCGATGGCCGGGAGCAGCGCCATGACTAACTGGATGCATCACCTGCTGATCCTGCCGATCCTGCTTCCGCTTGCGGTCGGTGCCGCCATGATCCCGATCGATGAGCGCAATCGCTCGCTGAAGGCCATGCTCGGCTTTGCTTCGACGCTCGCGCTCTTCATCCTCTCGGTGGTGCTGATGCGCATAGCCTCGTCGAGCGAGGCATCCAGCGTCTACCAGCTCGGCAACTGGCCGGCACCTTTCGGCATCGTGTTGGTACTCGACCGTCTCTCCGCACTGATGCTGTGCCTGACGAGCGGCCTGGCGCTTGCCGCCCAGTCCTATTCCATCGCCCGCTGGCACACGGCCGGCCATCATTTCCATTCGCTGTTCCAACTCCTGATCGCCGGCCTCAACGGCTCGTTCCTGACCGGAGACCTCTTCAATCTCTTCGTCTTCTTCGAGATGATGCTGGCGGCGTCCTACGGCCTGCTCTTACACGGTTCCGGGCCGCTGCGCGTCAAGGCGGGCCTGCACTACGTGGCGATCAACCTTGCCGCCTCGTCGCTGTTCCTGATCGGCGTCAGCCTGATATATGGCGCGACCGGCACGCTGAACATGGCCGATCTCTCGACGAAGCTTGCGGCACTCTCGCCGCAAGATCGCCAGATGGTCGAGGTCGGGGCCGGCGTACTCGGCGTCGCCTTCCTGGTGAAAGCCGGCATGTGGCCCTTGAGTTTCTGGCTGCCGACAGCCTACTCGGCCGCAACGCCGCCGGTCGCTGCCGTCTTTGCGGTGCTGACCAAGGTTGGCATCTATGTCATCCTGCGGCTGTCGCTGCTGGTGTTTGGGGCAAACGCCGGCGCATCGGCGGGCTTCGGGCAGCCGGTCCTGCTTGCGGGCGGGCTGCTCACCATCGCCTTCGGCGCTATCGGCGTGCTCGCCTCCCAGGCGATGGGACGGCTTGCCGCCTATTCGGTGCTCGTTTCCTCCGGCACCCTGCTGGCAGCGATCGGCCTTGGCCACCCGAGCATGATCGCCGGAGCACTGTTCTATCTGGTCAGCTCGACCCTGACGATCGCCGCCTTCTTCCTTCTGATCGAACTGGTCGAGCGCGGCCGCGATGCCGGCGCCGACGTTCTGGCGGTGACGATGGAAGCCTACGGCGACGCCGACGAGGACGAGGAGGAAGAGGAGGCCGGCGCCGCCATACCCGGCACCATGGCGATCCTTGGCCTCTGCTTCTGCCTCTGTGCACTGCTGCTTGCCGGCCTGCCGCCACTTTCCGGCTTCGTCGCCAAGTTCGCGATCCTCGGCGGTCTCTTCGGCCTCTCAGGCGCGGAAGCCGCGCCGGCAATATCTGCCGCCGACTGGACCTATGTCACGCTGCTCATCGTCTCGGGCCTTGCCGCGATGATCGCCATGAACCGCGTCGGCATCCGCACCTTCTGGACGTCGATCGAAAACACCGTGCCGCGCGTCGTCGTCATCGAAATTACCCCCGTAGCGGTGCTGCTCGCCGCCTGCATCTTCCTGAGCCTGCAGGCCGGTCCGATCATGGGCTACATGCAGGCGACAGCGGATTCTTTGATGAACCCGGCAGGCTACGCCGAACATGTGCTGTCAGCACCTCGGGCAGGAGGCTAGTCGACGATGCGTACCTGGCTCCCCTATCCACTGCTGTCGGCCGGATTGCTTGTCATCTGGCTCTTGCTCAACCAGTCTGTCGCCCCTGGCACGATCGTCATGGGCACGCTGCTTTCGACCGGCCTTGGCTGGGTGACGTTGAAGCTCAGCCCCCTGCGCTCGCACCCGCGCCGTGTCCTCTATGCCCTGCGTTTCGGCTTCACGGTGGCGCTTGACGTCATCCGCTCCAACCTCGCGGTTGCCGCCGTCATCCTGCGCGCCCGACGCCGGCCGCCGAGCTCCGGCTTTTTGACGGTCGATCTCGACCTGGATGATGAGAACGCCCTGGCACTGCTTGCCTGCGTCATGACGGCGACGCCGGGAACGGCCTGGCTCGAATATGATCGTCGCCGCAAGTCGCTGCTCTTCCACGTGCTCGATATGGAAAACGAGCATGTCTGGATCGAGACGATCAAACGCTACGAAGCTGCCCTGAAGGAGATCTTCGGATGATGGAACTCTCGATCATCTGGTCGCTGCTGGTCGCACAGTTCATGATCGGCCTGGCAATGGCCTTCGCCTTCTACCGAATGGTCAGGGGGCCACGCGCCCAGGACCGCATCCTCGGTCTCGACACGCTCTACATCAACGCCATGCTGATGCTTCTGACCTTCGGCATACGCACTGCCAACTCGCTTTACTTCGAGTCGGCGCTGATCGTAGCGCTGATCGGCTTCGTTTCGTCGATCGCCTTCGGCAAGTTCCTGATGCGCGGGGAGATCATCGAATGAGCCACTTGACCGACCTTCCGGTCTGGGCCGCCGTCGTCGTCTGCGGATTGACGCTTCTCGGTGCGGCCATCGCGCTTATCGGCTCGGCGGGCCTGCTCAGGCTTTCCAACTTCTACGAACGCCTGCATGCGCCAACGCTTGCGACCAGCGGCGGCGTGCTCCTGATCAGCTTGGCCTCGATCATCTGCTTTGCCGTGCTGCAAAACCGCTGGGTGTTCCACGAGATCCTGATCATCGTCTTCGTCGTCGTCACCACACCGGTGACGCTGATGCTGCTTGGGCAGGCCGCACTCTACCGTGACCGCGTCGAAGAGCAGCGCGGCGTCCCGCTCAAGCAGCGCCCGCCGCGCGAAGAGCCGTCGGAGTGAAATTCAGGCCGCCGCCACTGATCGTTCGCTGAAGCGACCTGGCCTATTCGCCACGCCCCCGGAACCGCCGCTGATAGTCGGGGTCATAGAGCGAACTTTCGCGGAAATCGGACGCTTCGAGCCCGGGGCCGACGAAGATCAGCGCCGTGCGCTCGATCGGCTCTTCCGCCACCTTGGCGGCTATGTCGGAAAGCGTGCCGCGCACCACCCGCTCGTCCGGCCAGGATGCCTTGACGACGATTGCGACCGGGCAATCGGCACCGTAGAGCGGGGTAAGTTCCTCGACCACCTGCTGGAGTGCATGGATGGCAAGGTGGATCGCCAGCGTCGCGCCGGTCGCACCGAAGGCGGAGAGCGTTTCACTGTTCGGCATCGGCGAGGCGCGGCCCGAGACACGGGTCAGCACCAGGCTCTGGGCCACGGCCGGAATGGTCAATTCACGGCCAAGGGCCGATGCGGCAGCGGCAAAGGACGGTACACCCGGCGTCATCGTATAGGCGATGCCGAGTTTCTCCAGCCGGCGGATCTGCTCGGCAACCGCACTCCAGACCGAGAGATCGCCGGAGTGAAGCCGCGCCACATCGAGGCCTTCGGCTGCCGCCTTCACATACTCCGCCTCAATCTCGTCGAGCGACATCGGCGCGGTGTCGACGATGCGGGCACCCGGCGGGCAATACTGCAGAAGCTCCGGCGAAACGATCGAGCCGGCATAGAGGCAGACCGGGCAACGCCCGATCAGGTCGCGGCCACGCACCGTAATCAGATCCGCAGCCCCTGGGCCCGCGCCGATGAAATGTACCGTCATGCGTCTCTCTCTCTTTCTTTGCGCAGTTCCGGACGCAAAATCGCTTCACACTTTTGCTGGAACTGCTCTAGCTCTTCGTCCACGACCACTGGGTCACCGGCATGGCCGGCCGCCAGCCGGTCATCGCGCCGACGGGACCGGCCCGTGCGATATCGATCCGGATCAGCGAGCCGCCGAGCCGCGCATGGTGATCAAGCAGCACCGCTTCCATGTCCGTCGTCACCGCATTGGCAACCAGACGTCCACCGGGTCGAAGCGCCGCGATCGCGGCCTCCATCACGCCGCCCTCGCTGCCGCCGCCGCCGATGAAGATCGCATCCGGTTGCGGCAGGCCGGCAAGGGCTGCCGGAGCCTCGCCTTCCACCACCGTCAATCCCGGCACGCCGAACATCGTCGCGTTGCGGCCGATGCGCGCCACCCGCTCGGGGTCAACCTCGATGGTGATGGCCTGCATCGTCGGATCGGCCAGCATCCATTCGATGCCGATCGAGCCCGAGCCGCCGCCGATGTCCCAGAGCAGTTCGCCCTTGCGGGGCGCGAGTGCCGAAAGCGTCAGCGCTCGCACTTCACGCTTGGTGATCTGCCCGTCATGTTCGAACAGCGCATCATCACGACCGGCCGCTAGCGGCAGGATGCGCGCACCCTCGTCGGCCGTCACCTCGATGGCGCAGACGTTCAAGGGATGCACGAGGCCGAGCATGAAGCGCGAGGCGATCTGCGTCGTCACCCGTTCGCCGGCACCGCCAAGTGCTTCGAGCACCGTCAGCCGTGACTGACCGAAGCCGCTTGAAACCAGCAATTCGGCGAGGTCCCGCGGGCCTGCCCCGTCGGAGGTCAGCGCCAGCACGCGTGCACCTGGATGCAGGTGCGGTCGCACCAGGTCGAGCGGGCGGCCGTGCACCGAAACCAGCGTCGCATCCTGCAGCGCCCAGCCGAGGCGTGAAGCCGCAAGGCTGATCGACGACGGTGCCGGAAGCGTGCGGATTTCGGCCGACGCAATGCGGCGTGCCAGAGTCACGCCGACACCGAAGAAGAACGGGTCGCCCGAGGCAAGCACCACCACGGGACTGCCACGGCGACCGACGATTTCCACCACCGAGCGCTCGAGCGGGCTCTGCCAATTGTGCGCTTCGCCCGTGATCAGCGATGATGCAAGCTCCAGATGGCGATGACCGCCATAGACAACGGGCGCCTCGGCAATCAGCCGCTTGGCCTCATCGCCGAGACCCGCTACACCATCCTCACCGATACCGATGACGGTCAGCCAGGGGGAAACGATGGCGGCTACGCTATTCGACACGTCAGCCATGGAAAAACCTCGCATTCTGATCTTGGGCGGCACCACCGAGGCGCGCGAGCTCGCGAGCCGATTGGCCGACGACGTCCGTTACGACACCGCAATCTCGCTCGCCGGCCGCACCGCCGACCCCAAGCCGCAGCCGGTCAAGGCCCGCATCGGCGGCTTCGGCGGTGCCGACGGCCTTGCGCATTTCCTGCGCGACGAGAACATCGCGCTGCTGATCGACGCCACCCATCCCTTTGCCGCGCGCATTTCGCACAATGCCACTGAGGCGGCGCAACGAACGAGCACCAAAGTGCTCGCCCTCCGGCGCCCGCAATGGCAGCTTGAGCCCGGAGACCGCTGGACCCCGGTTGAAAGTGTGGCCGAAGCGGTTCACGCGCTTGGTCCGATCCCGCGTCGCGTCTTCCTCGCCATCGGCCGCCAGGAAGCATTCCACTTCGAGACCGCGCCTGAGCACAGCTACGTCATCCGTAGCGTCGACCCGGTGACGCCGCCGCTCAGACTTCCCGACCAGGAAGCAATTCTCGCCACCGGTCCCTTTGCGGAAGCGGACGAGGCCGCGCTGCTTGAAAACCGGAAGATCGACGTGATCGTCGCCAAGAACAGCGGCGGCAGCGCCACCTACGGCAAGATCGCGGCGGCCCGCCGGCTCGGCATCGAAGTAGTCATGGTCGAGCGGCGCAAGCCGGCGGACGTCCCTGCCGTCGGCACTTGCGACGAGGCGCTCGACCTGATCGCTCACTGGCTCGCTCCGGCGTAGAAGCGTGGCGTGTAAACCAGATCGGGCTGCCCGTCGCGCTCGACGATGCGGGTTTCCGGCGAACCGATGATGACGCAGGTCGCCATGTCGGCACGGTTGGCATCGGCCTCGCCGAGCGGCATCACCGTCATGCGCTCATCCGGTCGCCCGGCCGCGCGGCCGAAGATGACGGGCACGGTGGCCGGCAGCACGCCGCGCAGGATCTCGAAGGCTTCTCCGAGCTGCCAGGGCCGTGCCTTGCTGATCGGATTGTAGAGCGCAATCACCAGCCCCGCTTCCGCCGCCAGCCTGAGCCGCCTGGTGATGACCTCCCAGGGCTTCAGATTGTCGGAGAGCGACATCGCGCAGAAATCATGGCCGAGCGGTGCACCGATGCGGGCGGCAACGGCGAGCATCGCCGTCACGCCGGGCGTGATCACCAGTTCGACAGACTTCCATTCCTCGGGCCCCTTGTCGATCGCCTCGCAGACGGCAGCGGCCATGGCAAACACCCCTGGATCGCCGCCGGAGACCATGCAGACCTTGGCGCCGGCCGCAGCCCGTGCCAGCGCCACTTGCGCCCGGTCGAGCTCCTCGCGGTTGTCGGAGGCGACGCGCACCTGGTCGGGGCGCAGGTTCAGCCGGTCGAGATAGGGGAAGTAGCCGTAGAACTCCTGAGCGGCCGCAACGGCCTCTGCCGTTTCCGGCGTCATCTGCTTCGGGCTTCCGGGACCCGTGCCGACCACATAGAGCGTGCCGGTCATGGCCTGTCCTTCCAGCCGGGCACGAGCACCAGCGAGAAATAGGGCGCGTCATCGTCGGCCTTGTCGGCCAGCGCGGTCATTGCCGCATTCTTCATCGTGCCGCGTTCGACATAGACTGCTTGGCCGAGACGGCCGGAAGCCGCAAGCGCCCGACGGATCTTTGGCAGGTTGCGCCCGACCTTCATGATGACAGCGGCTTCGGTATCCTGAAGCCGGCGGCCAAGCTCGGCCTCGGCCATGGTGCCCGGAAGCACGGACAGCACGTCATCGCCCTGCACCAACGGCAGGCCGGCGAGCGACCAGCAGCCGGACATCGCGGTGATGCCGGGGATCACCTCGACCGGGAAGCGGTTGGCGAGCCGCACATGCAGGTGCATGTAAGAGCCATAAAACAGCGGATCGCCTTCGCTAAGCACCGCCACCGTACGCCCGGCGAGAAGATGCGCCGCCACGGCTTCGGCCGACGCGTTGTAGAAGTCGGTGATCTGGCTCTTGTAGGCGCCGTCGTCCTTGTCGATTTCGGTTGTCACCGGATAGTAGAGCGGCAATTCTTCAAGACCGGGCTTCAGCAGCCCTTCGACTACGGCGCGGCCATTGCCGCTGCGCCCGGCCTTGGCGAAGTAGGCAAGCACATCGGCTTGCCCAAGGGCCTTCACCGCCTTGACGGTCAGGAGCTCCGGGTCGCCAGGGCCGGTTCCAACGCCGATCAGGCGTCCGACGCCGCCGCCGCTCACAGGCCCGGCCTCGCGAGCGAGTTGAGTGCTGCCGCGGTCATGGCGCTACCGCCGAGGCGGCCGCGCACGATCGCGAAGGGAACGCCATAGGAATTTTCTGCGAGCGCATCCTTCGATTCTGCTGCACCGACAAAACCGACGGGCATGCCGAGGATCGCTGCCGGCTTCGGCGCGCCGTCGCGCAGCATTTCAAGCAGGAAGAACAGCGCCGTCGGCGCGTTGCCGATAGCGACCACCGAGCCGGCCAGACGCTCGCTCCAGAGCTTGAGGGCTGCGGCCGAACGGGTATTGCCGATCTCGGCGGCAATTTCGGGCGTGCGCGGGTCGCGCAATGTGCAGATCACCTCGTTGCCGGCGGGCAGACGGGCGCGGGTAACCCCGTGCACGACCATCTCGGCATCACAGAGGATCGGCGCACCGGTCTTCAGCGCCTGACGGGCGGAGGTCACGAAATCGGGAGAAAAGACGAACTGCCTGGCCGCCTCGACCGAGCCGCAGGCATGCACCATGCGCACGGCCAAGTCTGCTTCCTCATCGGAGAAACCCGAGAGATCGGCTTCGGCGCGGATGATAGCGAAAGAACGCTCGTAGATGGCGTTGCCATCGCGAATGTAATCATACTCAGGCATGTCTATCCCTGTTCGAACGCTGCTGAGACGCGCGCAGCTCCGAGCCGTGTAAGACAGGACTGCGCCGATTCGCCAGCGTCTTTGTTTTGCCGCACCAACCGGTCGAGCCGGGAAAGCGCGGATTTCATTCCATTCTCATCGGTGTAGGCGCTTGGCAAGCCGTTGGCAGCCCCATTTACGACAAGGCCGTATCCTGAAGGCGCACCGACCAGCGTTAGCTCCGACGGCTTCGGCCGGGCACAGCCCTTGGCGCAGCCGGACAGATGCACCGTCAGCGAACCGTCGAGCAGTGCGGGTGCCGTCTCGACAAGGCGCTGCGCTACGCCCTTGGTTTCCATCCAAGCCGAGGCACACCCCTTGCTGCCAGCGCAGGTGGCGATCGCGTTGCGCGGGTCGTCTTCCGTGATGCGAAAACCCTGAGCTGCCGCCAGGCTCTGGGCGACGGCGGCCGTCTCGTGGCTGAGGCCGAGCACGAAGAAGGCATGCCCGGGCGCAAGCCGGATGGCGGTGGCGCCAAGCGCCTGAGCCTGACTGAGAAAGGCGGTGAGCAAGGACGCCTCGACCTGCGCAAAGGCGAGACCGAGGCCGAGGACGACGCCAGCGTCATCCAAAGGATGAATGCCCGGGATCGGATGCACTGCGGCAAGTGTCGCCGGGCGCTCGACGGCTGGTTCGCAGCGACAAAAGTCGCGGATCGCGACCGGATCCAGATCACGCCCACGCGCGGTTGGGCCGAGGGTCGCGAGTTTCTCCAGAATGGAGATCACCGCCGGCACCGGCGCATCACCGTCGAGCGTTCCGACGGGCATCGCCCGCGCGGCCGTCCCGCCAAGCGACAGCGACCAGACGGCACCCTTATCGGTCGAAACCGCTCGAAGGCGGATGTCGGCAACGACCGCATCAAGCCCAAAGCGCCCGCCGCCATCGACGACCACGGAGAGCTTTGGCGCAAGCTTTAAGGGTGGACGATGCGCCTGCCATGCGCCACGAAGGGCCGTCGCGATCGGTCGCGGATCGGCGATTTCGTCCGGATCGATCCCGGCAAGCGGCGGGGCCTCGATCGCGAGGCCCTCGGCGATGGTGATATCCGCATCGCCGATCGCCTGCGCCAATGCCGGCACTGTTGCTTCACGCAAACCGCGAAGCTGCAGGTTCCCGCGCGCGGTGATCTCGATGATACCGTTGCCGAAGGCCTCGGCGGCAGCGGCAATCGCGATGACCTTCGGAATGGTCAGGCTGTCGCCGTCTGGCCGTAGCCGGACCAGCAGCCCGTCGCCAGTCTGCATCGGGGCGGCCAGCGACGGACAGGCGCCGCGCCGCATCGAGGCGCTGGCACCGGTTTCCGCGGTCGATGGAAGGGCGCAGGTGCTCATCATTTCCGTCATCGCTTCGGCTCTCCTCAAAGAAGACGCCTCAGCAAAGGCTATAACACAGCCGCAATCCTTGAGTGAGATCAAACACGACGCTGTCTTTTCGCCGTCCTCACTCCTCGAAATCGGCACCCTTGCGCAGCAGGTAGATGTCCATGATCCAGCCCATCTTTTCACGCGCCGCCGCGCGTGTTTCGAGGATCCGGTTCTTCACGTCGGCGAGGCGACCGGAAATGACGATTTCATCCGGGGTGCCAAGATAGGCGCCCCAATAGATCTCGGCGTCCGGATCCTCGATGCGCTGGAACGCCTGCTCGCCGTCGAGCATGACGACAGATGTCTGGCTCTTATCGGGAAAACTCTCGTGCAGCCGGCGCCCGGTGGTGATCTCCACCGGCTTGCCGACGAGGTTCAACGGAATGCGGTGGCTGGCGCAAAGGGCCTGCAGGCTGGTGATGCCCGGCAGCACGTCATAGTCGAAGGCGACCTTCCCGCGCGCCTTCACACGCTCGATGATGCGGATGCTGCTGTCATAGAGCATCGGATCGCCCCAGACGAGAAAAGCGCCGATGCCCGCCTCGCCTAGCTCCTTCGACAACAGATCCTCGTAGATTGTGGCGATCCGGGCATGCCAGTCGTCGACGCTGCCGTCATAGCTGACGCCCTCGGTGCGACGCACCGGCACCGCGAATTCGACGGTGCGGCTGTCGCTGCGGGTGACATAGCGGGCGCAGATGTCGCGCCGCACTTCGGCAAGCTCGGTCTTCTTTGCACCCTTGGTCGGGATGAAGAGCACGTCAGCGCGGTTGAGCGCGTTGATCGCCTGCACGGTCATATGTTCAGGGTTGCCCGAACCGATGCCGATGATCAGAATTTTGCGCATGCCCTCGCCTCCGCCGTATTTGGTCTGCGTCTTAGGCGCATCGCCATCGAGGGCGCAAGCTCTTCGCGCGACAGCAAGACCATCAGCTGCGTCAACCCGACGTCAGTTCACTTCGGCAGCGGGATCTTCCGGCAGCCGCCAGTCGATCGCATCGAAGCCCTTGTTTTCGAGGAAGGCATTTGCCTGCGAAAAATGCCGGCAGCCGAGGAAGCCGGAATGCGCCGACAGCGGCGAAGGATGCGGCGCGCGCAGAACCAGATGGCGCGACCGATCGACGAAGGCCGCCTTCTTCTGCGCGTAGGAGCCCCAGAGCATGAAGACGACGGGATGGTCCGCCTCGTTGACCGCGCGGATGATGGCGTCGGTGAACTTCTCCCAACCGCGCCCCTGATGCGAGGCTGCATTTCCACGCTCCACCGTCAGGACGCTGTTGAGGAGCAGTACGCCCCGCTGTGCCCAGCTTTCGAGAAACCCGTGTCGCGCCGGCGGGATACCGAGATCGCTGTTCAGTTCCTTGTAGATATTGACGAGCGACGGCGGTGTCCTGACACCCGGGCGCACGCTGAAGCAGAGCCCGTGCGCCTGGCCGTCGCCGTGGTAGGGGTCCTGGCCGAGAATGACGACGCGCACCTTGTCGAGCGGCGTCAGGTCGAGGGCGCGAAAGTATTCAGGTCCACGCGGGAAGATCTGCCGGCCCTCGTTCTTCTGGGCGAGCAGGAACTGCTTGAGATCGGCCATGTAGGCGCTCGCAAATTCCGGCGCCAGCGCTGCCTTCCAGCTCTCTTCGAGCTTTACCGCCGTTTCCATTGCACATCCGCTCCATCTCTTCAGATCGAGGCCGCAATTTAGGCCGCCAGGCTATCACCGCAACCCCTGCCAACCCCATCATGAAGACGCTGCACCGGTTTTGCTGATCGGCCGCGACCAAGCGGGGGATAGGCTAGCCCTTTTGAGGAGCATTGTATTTCAAAGGATACAGCGGTAATCAGGAGGCGATATCGTTGTATCCTAAGAGATATCACGCTTCGTTGGAGGGAAATCGATGATCAAGAGAAGAGACTGGCTGAAGGGCCTGGTGCTGACGCTCGGCCTCGCCTGGGCCGGTGCAAACGTTCTGCCGGCATCCGCGCAGGCCGAAGAGAAGATGACGGTCTTTGCGGCTGCAAGCCTCAAGAACGCACTCGATGCGATCAACGCCGAATGGCAGAAGGAAAGCGGCAAGGAAACAACCGTTTCCTACGCGGCAAGCTCGGCGCTCGCCAAGCAGGTCGAACAGGGCGCGCCGGCCGACGTGTTCATCTCTGCCGACCTCGCCTGGATGGACTATCTCACTGACAAGAAGCTGATCAAAGACGACACCCGCGCAAACCTCCTCGGCAACCGCATCGTGCTCGTTTCCGGCAAGGCTGACGCTGCTCCGGTCGAGATCAAGCAGGGCTTCGATCTCGCAGCCGTTCTCGGTGACGGCCGTTTGGCCATGGGGGCCGTCGATTCCGTTCCGGCCGGCAAATACGGCAAGGCAGCGCTTGAGAAGCTCGGCGCCTGGAAGGCTGTAGAGCCGAAGGTCGCCGGCGCCGAAAGCGTGCGCGCCGCCCTCCTGCTCGTCTCGCGCGGCGAAGCCCCCTATGGCATCGTCTACCAGACGGACGCTGCAGCCGACCCGGGCGTCAAGGTCGTTGGTACCTTCCCGGAAGACAGCCATCCGCCGATCATCTACCCGATCGCGATCACGGCCGAGAGCAAGAGCCCTGATGCCGCCGCCTATGTCGACTTCGTCAAGTCGGCGAAGGCGGCAGAACTCTTTGAAAAGCAGGGCTTCACAGTGTTGAAGTAATCGGTCTCGAAAAGGCGCTGGATCTCGGCTGTCCAGAGGCAGGCGAAGCATCTATCGTCAGGTATCGCCCACGCCCAAACGCGGGCGATACAATCATTTGGCGGAGGCAGCGGCGGTGTTAGGCGGATAGCCAAATCCACCGGCCTCGCATCGGGGAGCAATATCTGTTGGACTTGCTTGCAGTAAGCGACGCGGAATGGACGGCGATCCTTCTGAGCCTGCGCGTTGCAACCGTCGCGATGATCTGCAGCCTGCCCTTCGCGCTTGCCGTCGCCATGTTGCTGGCCCGCGGGCGCTTCTGGGGCAAGACGTTGCTCAATGGTCTTGTGCACCTGCCGCTGATCCTGCCGCCCGTCGTCACCGGCTTCCTGCTCCTCCTGCTCTTCGGCCGCCGCGGCCCGCTCGGCGCCTTCTTCGCCGACTACTTCGGTCTGGTCTTCTCCTTCCGCTGGACGGGTGCTGCCCTTGCTTGCGCAGTCATGGCCTTCCCGTTCATGGTGCGCAGCATCCGCCTGTCGATCGAAGCGGTCGACCGCAAACTCGAAGACGCGGCAACCACACTCGGCGCGAGCCCGCTCTGGGTCTTTGCCACCGTCACGTTGCCGCTGATCATTCCCGGCATCATCGCCGGCATGATCATCGCCTTCGCCAAGGCGATGGGCGAGTTCGGGGCGACGATCACCTTCGTCTCCAACATCCCGGGCGAGACGCAGACGCTTTCGGCCGCCATTTATACCTTCACCCAGGTGCCGGGCGGCGATGCCGGCGCCATGCGGCTGACGATCATATCGGTCGTCATTTCCATGGCCGCGCTGATCTTCTCCGAACTGCTGGCGACCTTCGCCGCACGCCGGGTGGCGGCCCAATGAGCCTCACCGTCGAAGCCCGCCATCACCTCGGCAGTTTCTCGCTCGACGCCGCCTTCACCTCCGATGGCGGCGTCACCGCGCTGTTCGGCCGCTCCGGCTCCGGCAAGACCTCGCTGATCAACATCATTGCCGGCCTCCTCAAACCGGAAAGCGGCCGCGTCCTGCTCGATGGCGACGTGATCGCCGACAGCGAGCGAAAGATATTCACCCCGGTGCATCGCCGCCGCTTCGGCTATGTCTTCCAGGAAGCACGCCTCTTTCCGCATTTGAGCGTGCGGCGCAACCTCGCCTATGGCCGCTGGTTCGCCGGAAAGAAGGGCGTCGGCAGTGACTTTGCCCGCGTCGTCGACATGCTCGGCATCGGTCATCTGCTCGAGCGCAATCCATCGGCCCTTTCCGGTGGCGAGAAGCAGCGCGTGGCGATCGGTCGGGCCCTGCTGGCGGCACCGCGCCTGCTTCTGATGGATGAGCCGCTCGCAGCGCTCGACGAGGCGCGAAAGGCCGAGATCCTGCCCTACCTCGAACGGCTGCGTGACGATGCCGGCATTCCGATCGTTTATGTCAGTCACTCGGTCAGTGAAGTGGCGCGCCTGGCAAAACGTGTCGTCGTGCTCGAACACGGACAGGTGACCGCATCGGGCGCGGCAACGGAAGTGCTGAGTGCACCCGCGGCCTCCACCGCAACCGGTCGGCGCGAGGCAGGCGTGGTGCTCGAAGGCATCGTTCAGGGAACCGATGGGGCCCACGATCTGACGACCGTCCAGGTCGGCCGGGAAGCTTTGCGCATTGCCAATGTCACAGCGCCATCGGGCCGAATACTCCGCCTGCACATCGCCGCACGCGATGTGATGCTCGCGACCAGCCGCCCGGAAGGCATCAGTGCGCTCAACGTGCTCGAAGGAAATGTGCTTGCGCAGACCACCGAAGAGGACGGAAGCGTCGATGTCCGCATCAATTGCGGCGGCGTGACAATTGCCGCCCGCATCACTCGCTTTTCACGCGACGCTCTTGCGCTTGTCCCCGGCAAGACCGTCTATGCCATCATCAAGTCGGTGGCGATCGATCACTAACCGTCGTTTGAAACGGTCTCATTAGTGGCGGACGCCGTGCCGCTGCCGCGGACACTTTCAAGCCAGGCGAGATCCTCGGCGATCGCGGTCAGCGCCCTTTCCTCCATCTCCCGGTAGCGACGGATCAGCGTCTCGCCAAAAGGTGTCAGCGCCGCTCCTCCCCCTTGCTTGCCGCCGCGCTGCGACTCGACCGAGGGTTCGATGAACATGCGGTTCAAGGCATCGACCAGCAACCAGGCACGGCGATACGACATGTCCATCGCCCGGCCGGCAGCCGAAATCGATCCGGTCTCCCGGATCAATTCGAGCAGCATGATCTTGCCGCGACCCAGCCGATCGGCGGGCGGAAAATCGATGCGAAGCACGGGGCGAAGGTCAGGGCGGCGCTCACTCATGCGGCGAGCATAAAAGCTTGCGCAAGAAACCGAAAGCCGCTGAGCGCGAGCAAACAGATTTTCCCGGAGGACGGCAGCCGGCAAATTGTGCATCACGGACAAAGACCAGTTTGCGCGTCTTGATCTCTCCGCATCAGCGTGCACCGATGGCGCACCCGCCATCCGAGAACGCTCCCCCATGCCCGGCCCGACACTTGATCCCGTTGCAACCGATACCACCCTGCCCGCCAAGGCCGACGTCGTCATCGTCGGTGGCGGCATCATCGGCGTCAGCACCGCCCTTTTCCTTGCCGAGCGCGGTATTGATGTCGTGCTCTGCGAAAAGGGAACGCCGGGTGCCGAGCAATCGAGCCGCAACTGGGGCTGGGTCCGCGTCATGGGCCGCGACGAGCGCGAGATCCCGCTGGCGATCGAAGCACTGAAGATCTGGGACACGCTCGACGCCCGCATCGGTGGCGAAACCGGCTTTCGCCGCAGCGGCATCCTCTACATCTCCGAGAACGAGCGCGACGTCGCCAACCGCGACGCCTGGCTCGCCATGGCTAAGCCCTATGGCGTCGACAGCCGGCAGCTTGGCGCTGACGCAACGGCAGAAGCGATGCCGGGTGCCGCACTTCGCTACGGCGGCGCGCTGTTCACCCCGAGCGACGGTCGGGCCGAGCCGCAAAAGGCGGTGCCCGCGCTCGTGGCTGGTGCACGGCGTGCCGGGGCACGCATCCTGACTGGCTGCGCCGTGCGCGGCGTTGAAAGGACAGCCGGCAAGATTTCTGCCGTCGTGACCGAGAGAGGCCGCATTGAAACGTCGAGCGTAGTCGTTGCCGGCGGCGCCTGGTCCCGGCTGTTCCTCAAGGGCCTCGGCATCCGCCTGCCGCAACTGAAAGTCCGCAACACGGTCCTGCGAACCGGTCCGGTGTCCGGAGGTCCGGAAGGCGCCGGCGCGACCGCGACCTACGCCTACCGCAAGCGCCTCGACGGCGGGTACACGATCGCCGACGGCGCCGCCAACCTTCATGCCATCGTGCCCGACAGCTTCGCCTTCTTCCGCGATTTCCAGCCGGCGCGAAAGGCGGAAGGCGAGGCGGTGCAGGTGGGGATCAGCGCCCAGAGCTGGAACGAACTGTTCGAGATCGGCACCGTCCCACTCGACCGACCCGGCGCCTTCGAGCGCCACCGCGTGCTCGACCCCAACCCGGATTCCCGCCGCGCTCTTCATGCGCTCGACGCTGCGGCAAGGGCCTTGCCGTTTCTACGCGAGACCAAGGTTCAGCAGATCTGGGCCGGTCTGATCGATGTGACGCCCGACGCCGTGCCGGTGATTTCAACGACGGAAAACGTTCCGGGTCTCGTGATCGCAACAGGATTTTCCGGCCACGGTTTCGGCATCGGACCGGGCGCCGGCCATCTCGTCGCCGACCTCGTCACCGGTTCAAAGCCGATCGTCGATCCCACGCCTTTTCGGCTCTCCCGCTTCCTCGACGGCACGCCGATTACCATCGCGCCACCCGTCTGATCACTATCGCTGCGGAACGCACGCGAAAGAAAATTACAAGCATCGACCAGCAGGACCATGCGCGACACAACGCGTGGGCGCAGTCACGGCAGGATTCTATCTTTCTTTGCCTGGGCCAGCTTCGAGGCACCAAAACACCTTCATAAGCCCCGGAACTCGTGGCAGTCTGTGAGCATTCCCGTCGGGAGAACGGGGTGAGGAGGAGTCTGTGCAGACCTCGGGCGGAGGAGCCTAACGAGATCGATCCGCACGTTCCGCCTTACGTCAAGCATACCGTTTTCCCGCGTAGAGCATTTCCAGCAAAAGTGCTGAGCGGTTTTGCGTCCGGAAATGCGCGAGAACAGAAAGGAAGAGCGGTTGGACCGCTCTTGAATTGGTGCGCTGCGCACTCCGGAGGAGGCCGGAAACCGCATGAGCGATCTCGATCGACTTAGCTTGCATGTCCCCGAACCCGCGGTTCGGCCCGGTGGCCAGCCGGACTTCTCCACCGTCAAGATCCCGAAGGCCGGCTCCGTGCCGCGACCGGAGGTCGATGTTGCGTCGGAGGAGATCCGTGACCTCGCCTATTCGATCATCCGCGTGCTTAACCGCGACGGCGAGGCCGTCGGCCCTTGGGCAGGCCTGCTATCGGACGACGAGCTTCTGGCTGGTCTCAAGCACATGATGACGCTGCGCGCCTTCGATGCGCGCATGGTCATGGCACAGCGCCAGGGCAAGACCTCCTTCTACATGCAGCATCTGGGTGAAGAGGCCGTCAGCTGCGCCTTCCGCAAGGCGCTGGTGAAGGGCGACATGAACTTCCCGACCTACCGCCAGGCCGGCCTTCTGATCGCCGACGGCTACCCGATGGTCGAGATGATGAACCAGATCTTCTCGAACGAGAGCGATCCGTTGCGCGGTCGGCAGCTACCGATCATGTATTCCTCCAAGGAGCATGGCTTCTTCACCATCTCCGGCAACCTCGCCACCCAATATGTGCAGGCGGTCGGCTGGGCGATGGCATCCGCCATCAAGCGCGACACCAAGATCGCAGCCGCCTGGATCGGCGACGGTTCGACGGCGGAATCGGACTTCCACTCGGCGCTGGTCTTTGCCTCCACCTACAAGGCGCCGGTCATCCTCAACATCGTCAACAACCAGTGGGCGATCTCGACCTTCCAGGGCATTGCCCGCGGCGGCTCCGGCACCTTTGCCGCCCGCGGCCTCGGCTTCGGCATCCCGGCGCTGCGCGTCGACGGCAACGATTATCTCGCCGTCTACGCCGTCGCCAAATGGGCGGCCGAGCGCGCGCGGCGCAATCTCGGGCCGACGCTGATCGAATACGTCACCTACCGTGTCGGTGCTCATTCGACCTCCGACGACCCGAGCGCCTATCGCCCGAAGACGGAATCGGAGGCCTGGCCGCTCGGCGACCCGGTCCTTCGGCTGAAGAAGCACCTGATCCTTCGCGGTGCCTGGTCGGAAGAGCGCCATGCTCAGGCCGAAGCCGAGATCATGGATGAGGTCATTCAGGCGCAGAAACAGGCCGAGGGCCACGGCACGCTGCATGCCGGCGGCAAGCCGTCGGTGCGCGATATCTTCGAGGGCGTCTATGCCGAGATGCCGCCGCACATTCGCCGCCAGCGGCAGAAGGCAGGATACTGATATGGCCAGAATGACAATGATCGAAGCCGTGCGCAGCGCCATGGATGTCTCCATGGAGCGCGACGACAATGTCGTCGTCTTCGGCGAGGACGTCGGCTATTTCGGCGGCGTCTTCCGCTGCACGCAAGGCCTCCAGGCGAAATACGGCAAGACCCGCTGTTTCGACGCGCCGATCAGCGAAAGCGGCATCGTCGGCACCGCAATCGGCATGGCGGCCTACGGGCTGAAGCCCTGCGTCGAGATCCAGTTTGCCGACTACATGTATCCGGCCTACGACCAGATCACCCAGGAAGCGGCTCGCATCCGCTACCGCTCCAACGGCGACTTCACCTGCCCGATCGTGCTGCGCATGCCAACCGGCGGCGGCATCTTCGGCGGCCAGACCCACAGCCAGAGCCCGGAAGCGCTGTTCACCCATGTCTGCGGCCTCAAGGTCGTGGTGCCCTCCAATCCCTATGACGCCAAGGGCCTGCTGATCGCCTCGATCGAGGATCCGGATCCGGTGATGTTCCTGGAGCCGAAGCGGCTCTACAACGGCCCCTTCGACGGCCATCACGACCGGCCGGTCATCCCCTGGTCGAAGCACGATCTCGGCGAGGTGCCGGAGGGCCACTACACCGTCCCGATCGGCAAGGCGGAAGTGCGTCGCCAGGGCTCCGCCGTCACGGTCGTCGCCTATGGCACCATGGTGCATGTCGCACTTGCCGCGGCCGAGGAAACCGGCATCGACGCCGAGGTGATCGACCTGCGGAGCCTCTTGCCGCTCGATCTCGACACGATCGTCACGTCGGTCGAAAAGACCGGCCGCTGCGTCGTCGTGCACGAAGCCACCCTTACTTCGGGCTTCGGCGGCGAAGTGGCAGCCCTCGTGCAGGAACACTGCTTCTACCATCTCGAGGCACCCGTCGTGCGCGTCGCCGGCTGGGACACGCCCTACCCGCACGCCCAGGAATGGGACTATTTCCCCGGCCCCGCGCGCGTCGGACGCGCGCTCGTCGAAGTGATGGAGGCCTGAGATGGGCGAATTCGTAATCAAGATGCCCGATGTCGGCGAAGGTGTGGCCGAGGCCGAACTCGTCGAATGGCATGTGAAGCCCGGCGATCCCGTGCGCGAGGACATGGTGCTTGCCGCCGTGATGACCGACAAGGCGACCGTCGAAATCCCCTCGCCCGTGACCGGCACCGTGCTCTGGCTCGGCGCTGAAGTGGGCGACACGGTTGCGGTGAAGGCGCCGCTGGTGCGCATCGAGATATCAGGCGAAGGAGAAGCCGCGGCCCCCGCTGACGACAAGCCGGCGGCCAAGGCGGAAGAAAAGCCCGTCGTAAAGGCCGAGGCGTCTGCTCCCGTCGCCAAGCCCGCGCAACCGGCCAAGGTCGAGGTCAAGGCACCGGCCGTCAACGGCGTGCACCAGCCGGGCGAACGGCTGGAAAAGGCGCTGGCGTCACCCGCCGTGCGTCTGCGTGCCAAGGAAAGCGGCGTCGACCTGCGCCAGGTAACCGGCACCGGTCCGGCCGGCCGCATCACCCATGACGACCTCGACCAGTTCATCGCCCGCGGCGCTCAACCCGTGTTGGCGCCCGCCGGCCTGCAACGCAAGACCGCCGTCGACGAGATCAAGGTGACCGGCCTTCGCCGCCGCATCGCCGAGAAGATGTCGCTTTCGACCTCACGCATTCCCCACATCACCTATGTGGAGGAGGTCGATATGACCGCCGTGGAAGAGCTGCGCGCCACCATGAACCGCGATCGCAAGCCGGACCAGCCGAAGCTGACGATCCTGCCCTATCTGATGAGGGCGCTGGTGCGAACCATCGCCGAGCAGCCGGCCGTCAACGCGATCTTCGACGATGGCCCCGGCATCATCCACCGCCATCATGCCGTCCATATCGGCATCGCCACGCAGACGCCGGCAGGCCTCACCGTCCCGGTGGTGCGCCACGCGGAAGCCCGCGGCATCTGGGATTGCGCCAACGAGCTCAACCGCCTTGCGGAAGCCGCCCGCACGGGCACCGCCACCCGCGATGAGCTGACCGGATCGACCATCACCATCTCGTCGCTCGGCGCGCTCGGCGGCATCGTCTCCACCCCGGTCATCAACCATCCGGAAGTGGCGATCGTCGGCGTCAACAAGCTCGCCATCCGCCCGGTCTGGGACGGCACGCAGTTTGTGCCGCGCAAGATCATGAACCTGTCCTCGAGCTTCGATCACCGCGTCATCGACGGCTGGGATGCGGCCGTGTTCGTGCAGCGGCTGAAGACCCTGCTCGAAACGCCGGCGCTTATTTTCGTGGAGGCCTGAGGCGATCATGAAGGAAATTTCCTGCAAGCTGCTCGTCATCGGCGCCGGCCCCGGCGGCTACATCTGCGCGATCCGCGCCGGCCAGCTCGGCATCGACACGGTCATCGTCGAAAAGGCCAAGGCCGGCGGCACCTGCCTCAATGTCGGCTGCATTCCCTCAAAGGCGCTGATCCATGCGGCCGAAGAGTTTCATAAGCTGCGCGCGGCCGCTTCCGGCCGCAGCCCGCTCGGCCTGTCGCTCGCCAACCCGACCATCGACCTTGCCCGCACCATCGCCTGGAAGGACGGCATCGTCGGCCGGCTGAACGGCGGCGTCACCGGCCTTCTGAAGAAGGCCGGCGTCAAGGCGGTGATTGGCACTGCCCGCTTCGTCGACGGCAAGACCGTCGATGTCGAGACCGAAACCGGGCTGCAGCGCATCCGCGCCGAAGCGATCGTCATTGCTACCGGCTCGACGCCCGTCGAGCTCCCGGACCTGCCCTTCGGTGGGCCGATCATTTCCTCGACCGAAGCCCTGTCATTGAAGAGCATACCGAAGAGCCTCGCCGTGATCGGCGGCGGTTACATCGGCCTCGAACTCGGCACCGCCTTCGCCAAGCTCGGCAGTCATGTCACCGTGCTCGAAGCTCAGCCCCGCATCCTGCCGCTCTATGACGCCGATCTGACGAAGCCGATAGCCAAGCGCCTCGGTGAGCTCGGCATCGAGGTCTTCACCCAGACGGTCGCCAAGAGCTATTCCGCCGAAACCGCAAGCCTTCAAGCAGAGCACAATGGCCGCGCCATCGACGTCGCTGCCGAAAAGGTGCTGGTGACCGTCGGCCGCAAGCCGGTGACCGAAGGCTTCGGGCTGGAAGAAATCGACCTCGACCGCACCGGCCGCTTCATCCGCATCGACGACCAGTGCCGCACCTCGATGCGCGGCATCTACGCGATCGGCGACGTCACCGGCGAGCCGATGCTGGCGCACCGCGCGATGGCGCAAGGCGAGATGGTGGCGGAGATCGTCGCCGGCCATAAGCGTAGCTGGGACAAGCGCTGCATTCCCGCCGTCTGTTTCACCGACCCGGAAATCGTCACCGCGGGCTTGTCGCCCGACGAGGCCCGCGCCAGCGGCATCGAGATCAAGATCGGCCAGTTCCCGTTCCAGGCGAATGGCCGTGCGATGACGACGCTTGCGGAAGACGGTTTCGTGCGCATTGTCGCCCGCGCCGACAACCACCTGGTGCTCGGCATCCAGGCCGTCGGCCACGGCGTTTCGGAACTCTCGGCAAGCTTCAGCCTGGCGATCGAGATGGGCGCGCGGCTGGAAGACATCGCCGGCACGATCCATGCGCACCCGACGCAATCGGAAGCCTTCCAGGAGTCCGCGTTGAAGGCGCTGGGGCACGCGCTGCATATCTGACGTCGAAGTTTGGGGGTAGCCCCTCATCCGGCCTGCCGGCCACCTTCTCCCCGCATGCGGGGAGAAGGGAACGTGGGACGCCCGCCCGCACCAAACATTGCCTTTTGCCGAATGGGAGAAAGACATGCGCAGAACTGATCCGATCGTCATCGTTTCGGCGGCCCGCACCCCGATGGGCGCCTTTCAGGGCAGCCTAAAGGATCTAACCGCGCCGGAAATCGGCGCCATCGCGCTCAAGGCAGCGCTCGAACGCGCGGGCCTCGATGCTGTGGACGAGGTGCTGATGGGCAATGTGCTGCCGGCCGGCGTCGGCCAGAACCCGGCGCGCCAGGCAGCCCTTGGCGCCGGCCTCGGCAAGGAGACGCCGTCGACAACGGTCTCCAAGGTCTGCGGCTCCGGCATGAAGGCGCTGATGCTCGGCCACGATGCGCTGCTTTCGGGCAGCGCATCGGTGCTTGCCGTCGGCGGCATGGAGTCGATGACCAACGCTCCCTATTTGCTGCCGAAGGCGCGCGGCGGCTTCCGCCTGGGGCATGGCGAGGTCAAGGACCACATGTTTCTCGACGGCCTCGAGGACGCCTATTCCGGCCGGCTGATGGGCACCTATGCCGAGGATACGGCCGAACACTACCAGTTCTCGCGCGCCGATCAGGACGCCTTCGCGTTGCGCTCGCTGGAGCGCGCCAACCGCGCGGCCGCGGATGGGTCCTTTGCCGAGGAAATCGTGGTCGTCAGCGGCGCCGGCAAGCGGCAGACCGCCAATCTCGATCGCGACGAGCAGCCGACCAAATCGGATCCGGCAAAGATCCCGAAGCTCAAAGCCGCCTTCCGCGACGGTGGCAGCGTGACGGCGGCCAATTCGTCTTCGATTTCGGACGGGGCTGCAGCACTGATTTTGATGCGGGCGAGTGAGGCGCAAAAGCGCGGTCTGACGCCGCTTGCGATTGTCGCCGGCCATGCCGGTCATGCGCAGGAACCGGCCTGGTTTACGACAGCGCCGATCGGCGCGATCGACAAGCTGATGGCCAAACTCGCCTGGGAGAAGAGCAGCGTCGGCCTCTACGAGATCAACGAGGCCTTCGCCGTGGTGGCGATGGCGGCGATCCGCGACCTCGGCCTGTCGGACGATATCGTCAACATCAACGGCGGCGCCTGTGCGCTCGGCCACCCGATCGGCGCATCCGGCGCCCGCATTATCGTGACGCTCCTGCATGCCATGCGCGCCAAGAACGTCAAGCGCGGCATTGCCTCACTCTGCATCGGCGGCGGCGAGGCGACGGCCGTCGGGCTGGAGCTGTTGCAGTAGTTCAGATCGGGATGAGGAAATGTGTGCGCGGTTTTCCGCGCGCATCGCGCTCCAACCAGGAAAAAGCGCCGCCGGACGAACCGGCGGCGCTTTTCAATTCAGAAGGCAAATGGCCCCTTCCCGGCTCATCAACCCATGCGCTCGGAAGCGTAGGAACCCGGGCTCGGCGGGAAGACCACGACGCGGTTGCCGTTAATGAAGCAGCGGTTGTGGATATGGGCGTGCACAGCGCGCGCCAGCACCTGGCTTTCGACGTCGCGGCCGATCGACACGTAATCTTCCGCGCTCTGGGCGTGGGTGATGCGGGCGATGTCCTGCTCGATGATCGGGCCTTCGTCGAGGTCGGCGGTGACATAGTGCGCCGTCGCACCGATCAGCTTCACGCCGCGCTCATAGGCCTGCTTGTAAGGGTTGGCGCCCTTGAACGACGGCAGGAAGGAGTGGTGGATGTTGATGATGCGGCCCGACATCTTCTTGCAGAGCGCATCGGAAAGGACCTGCATGTAGCGGGCAAGAACGATCAGCTCGGCGCCCGTCTGATCGACGAGTTCCAGGAGTTGCGCCTCGGCCTTCGGCTTGTTTTCCTTCGTCACCTTGATGCAGTGGAAGGGGATGTCGTGATTGACCACCACCTTCTGGTAATCGAAGTGGTTGGAAACGACGCCGACGATATCGATCGGCAGCGCGCCGATCTTCCAGCGGTAGAGAAGGTCGTTGAGGCAATGGCCGAAACGCGACACCATCAAGAGCACCTTCATGCGCTCTTCGCTGTCGCGGATTTCCGCATTCATGTCGAAGCGCTTGACCACCGCTTCGAAGCCCGCCTTCAGCTCGTCGAGCGTGGCACCTTCCTGGCTGATGAAGGTGAGCCGCATGAAGAACAGACCGGTTTCGAGATCGTCGAACTGCGAACTGTCTGAAATGTAACAGCCCTTTTCGGCGAGATAGCCGGTGATGGCGGCAACGATGCCACGGGTGGTCTTGCAGCTGACGTTCAGCACATAGCTTTTCATCGGTATGTCTCTCGCTCCAGAGGTTTTTCCGGCCCCCCTTATACGGCCAGTCACGCAAAAACTAGCGCGGCCGTGGCGCCGCTGTCGATCCATTCGCGACATCCGATGGACGGAACCGGCCAGACATGCCCGGCATCGGTTACGCAAAGCGGCGGGTCGTTCAGATCAGCTCCGCAACAAACGAGCGACAGTTGAAGCCGTCGCGGGAACAGCCTAGCGCGGCGTACGATCCGGATGGGCACGGGCGAATGCATCGATCTCGGCGCAACGCTCGTCAATTGCCACCAGCCGCGGGCAAGCGGCGATATCGACGTCCCAACGGCGAGCGTTGTAGACCTGCGGCACCAGGCAGAAATCCGCCATGGTCGGGCTGTCGCCATGGCAGAAGCGGCCGGTTGCAGGATGGTCGAGCAGCCGTTCGAAAGCGGCCAGCCCCTCGCCGATGAACTTGCGCATCCAGTTGCGCCGCGCCGCTTCGCCATCCTCGGCATTGGCCATGACATGAGAGATCACGCGGAGATTACAGACCGGATGGATGTCCATGGCGATGGCATAGGACAGCGCACGCACCCGCTGCCGCCCGACGGCGTCATCAGGCAGGAAACCGGTGTCCGCTCTCGTCTCGGCGAGATACTCGATGATGGCGAGCGATTGCGTGAAACGCTCGCCATCAATGTCGAGGACAGGCACGAGCCCCTGCGGATTGCGGTTGAGATGCTCCGGCCCCTTATGCGCCTTGGCGAGCAGGTCAACCGGCACCGACCGATAGGTTTCGCCGAGGCTATTGAGCGCTATGCGCACCCGATAGCTCGCCGATGAACGCCAGTAATCGTAAAGCACCGTCTCGCTCATGCTTCTACCTGCATCTGTCTTTCGGCTTATTCAGGCCCTGTCGTAGGCTTCGACCGTCTGTTCGATTGCGCCGAAGATCGAATGACCGGTCTTGTCTTTCATCTCGATGCGCACGACATCGCCGACCCTGAGGAAATGTGTCTTCGGCGCACCGCCGACGATCGTCTCGATCATTCTCAGTTCGGCGATACAGGAGTAACCGGCGCCCCCGTCCGCGACCGGCTTGCCCGGGCCGCCGTCGAGCTTGTTCGACACCGTACCCGAGCCAATGATCGTGCCGGCGGAAAGCGGCCGGGTCTTGGCCGCATGCGCCACCAGTTGGGCAAAGTCGAAGGTCATGTCGATGCCGGCATTGGCGCGGCCGAAGGGCTTGCCGTTGAGATCGACATGAAGCGGCAGGTGCAGCTTGCCGCCGTCCCAGGCATCGCCCAGTTCATCCGGCGAGACGGCAACCGGCGAAAAGGCCGACGACGGCTTCGACTGGAAGAAGCCGAAGCCCTTGGCGAGCTCGGCCGGGATCAAACCACGCAGCGACACGTCGTTGACCAACATGACCAACTGGATCGCAGCGCGTGCTTCTTCGATCGTCGCGCCCATCGGCACGTCGTCGACGATGACGGCAACCTCGCCCTCCATGTCGACGCCGAAACTTTCGTCGGCCAGCGGGATCGGATCACGTGGTGCGATGAAGCTGTCCGAGCCGCCCTGGTACATCAGCGGATCGGTCCAGAAGCTCGCGGGCATGTCGGCGTTTCGGGCCTTGCGCACCAGTTCGACGTGATTGACGTAGGCCGAACCGTCGGCCCATTGGTAAGCGCGCGGCAACGGCGACAGGGCGTCGTGTTCATGAAAGCGGATCGTCGGCTGCGAGCCGGTCTCGATCCCCTCGGCCACGCGTGCAAGCCGCGGGCCCGCATGCGCCCAATCGTCGAGCGCTGCTTGAAGCGTGCGGGCGATGTGCCCGACCTCGGAGCAGCGGGTGAGATCGCGGGAGACGACCACGAGCTTTCCGTCACGCGTACTGTCCTTGAGTGTCGCCAGTTTCATGCAGTCCTCCCTCTCAATCTTCTCATTGTTTCACGCTGTCTCGAACGGAAAGCCGCCCTCAAGCGGACGAATCGTCCGTTATCTTCACAACAAGGCCGTCGGCAGCGATCGTCAAGGCTCCGGCCCAGCTTTTGCGGGTCGCCGCAATCCAGTCGGCTTCCGAGATCTCCGGGTCGTCGGCGGGGATGAGGTGATGCAGCACCAGTCGCCCGACGCCGGCCGCCGTTGCGACCGCTCCCGCCTGTTCCGCGAAACTGTGGCTCGCCAGCAGATGCTCCTTCAATCGCGCGCCATTGCCCGTGCGCGCCACCAGCCGGTCGATCCCTTCGGCGAGCATCGCCTCGTGCACGAGAATGTCCGCCCCTTTTGCGAAATCGGCAAGCGGCGGGAAGTAGGCGGTATCTGCAGAAAAGACCACCGCCCCCTCGGCATGGTCGAAACGTAGCGCGAAACAGTCGGTGACTGGCGGATGATCGACCCGCAGCGCCGACAATGTCAGGCCATTCTCCGCGAAAACCATCCCTTCGGAAAACTCGACGACCTCGACAAGCGCGCGCAGGTCCGGCCGGCCTTCGTCGACGATGCGGATATCGATGTCGAAGGCCATCGCCAGAAGAAAACCCTGCCAATAGGCGCGGGTGCCGGTGGGGCCGAAGACACGAACGGGGTGTGCAAGCCCGGCGGTCCAGGCCGTGTGGATCAACGGCCCGAGTTCCAGTACATGGTCCGAATGCAGGTGGGTGATGACGATGAGGTCCAACGCTTTCAGCGGCACTCCGGCATCGGTCACCCCGCGGGTGACGCCGAGGCCACAATCGACGACGATCGAACGGCCGCCAATCTGAAGCAGGGACGATGTCGGCCACGGGCCGCCCGGCCGGATCGCCGGACCGCCCTTGCTGCCGAGCAAAACGACGCGTGAACTCAAGACCAATCGCCTTCCGGCGTCCCGTTGAACCGCTTCTTGAGATCGCTCCAGCAGTCGATGTAGTTGTCCTGCAACGTCTCCAGTTCGGCGGCGTAGCGGGTCAGTTGCTGCGGGAAGCGGGTCTCGAACATGAAGGCCATCGTATGGTCGAGCTTCACCGGTTTCAACTCACTGTTTGTCGCCTTGTCATAGCCCGACGCATCGGGCCCATGCGCGAGCATCATGTTGTGCAGGCTCATGCCGCCGGGCACGAAGCCCTCTTCCTTGGCGTCATAGCGGCCGTAGATCAGCCCCATAAACTCGCTCATGATGTTGCGGTGGTACCACGGCGGCCGGAAGGTGTGTTCCGCCACCATCCAGCGCGGCGGGAAGATGACGAAATCGATGTTTGCCGTGCCCTCCTCGCCCGAAGGCGCCGTCAGCACCGTGAAGATCGACGGATCCGGGTGATCGAACAGGATCGCGCCGACCGGCGAGTAGGTCTTGAGGTCGTACTTGTAGGGCGCGTAGTTGCCGTGCCAGGCGACCACGTCGAGCGGCGAATGGCCGATCTCGGTCACATGGAAACCACCGCACCACTTCACATGCACGCGGCACGGCGTCTCCTTCTCCTCGAAGGCAGCGACCGGCGTCTTGAAATCGCGCGGATTGGCAAGGCAGTTGGCGCCGATCGGGCCGCGGTCGGGCAGCGTGAACTTGGCGCCGTAATTCTCGCAGATATAGCCGCGCCAGACCTTCTCGTCGCCAAGCCGCGTCACCTTGAACATGGTGCCGCGCGGCACGATGCAGATCTCCGAGGGCTCCACGTCCATCTTGCCGAGCTCGGTGAACACCTGGATGGCGCCCATCTCCGGCACGATCAAAAGCTCGCCGTCGGCATTGAAGAAGTAGTCGTCGACCATGTCGGCGTTGAAGACATAGGCATGCGCCGCCATGCCCGAATGCGTCGGCGCGTCGCCCGCGGTCGTCATCGTGCGGATACCCTGAAGAAAGTTCAGTTCCTCCGTCGGCGCCGGCAGCGGATTCCAGCGCAACTGGCCGAGCGCCAGCGAATGTTCGGCCACATGCGGCGCCGTCTTCCAGTGCGGATAGTCGATCTTATTGAAACGGCCGGTGTGACGGACGCTCGGGCGGATGCGGTAGAGCCAGGAGCGCTCGTTGGTGCCGCGCGGCGCGGTAAAGGGCGAACCCGAGAGCTGCTCGGCATAGAGCCCGTAGGCGCATTTCTGCGGGCTGTTCTGGCCTTGCGGCAGGGCGCCGGCCAAGCTCTCCGTCTCGAAATCATTGCCGAAGCCCGGCATGTAGTTGAGCGCTTCGTTGGCCCTAGACTGTGCGTCGGCCTGTTTTCCTGCCTTGTCCAGCATCGTCGATCCTCCTCCTCATGGCGCACCCACCTCGGGTTCTCGAAGCGACCTCTAAAAAGGTCCGGCGCAATCCCAAATAGCGCGGCGGCGGCTTGATCCCAAGTGGACGCGAGCCTCGCCTTCGGCATATTAGTTGCAATCGTAACTATCGATTTTGTAACTATCAAGGAAACACCGATGGCCGCCGACGGCTTCGAGCTCAATGCCTTCCTGCCTTACCGGCTGAACCGCGCCGCCGAGTTCGTCGCCCTGCGTTTTGCCGCGCAATACAAGGCGCGTTATCAGCTCACCCGCCCGGAATGGCGCACGCTTGCAGCGCTCGGCAGCACCAACCGACCGATGACAGCGACCGAAGTCGGCGCCCACTCCGCCATGCACAAGACCAAGGTGAGCCGCGCGGTTGCAGCGCTCGAAGCGCGCCGCTGGCTGACCCGCAGCGAAGACGAGGGCGATCGCCGTCTCGAACATCTGCAGCTGACGAAGGCGGGCGCTGGAGCCTATGGCGAACTGACGGCGCTTGCGGCCAGCTACCAGGCGGAACTGGACGCGCTGATCGGCCCGACCGGCATGCAAGCGCTGGCAGTCGGGTTGCATGCGGTGGAACGCGCCATCGGCAAGATCGAGAGGCGCGCCGCGCGCGAGATGTGACGACAATTCCAGGAAAAGTGTGAAACGGTTTTCCGTCCGGAATTGCGTTGTTTCAAAGAATTCGATCATTTCACGGTTTCTATGAAACAGGGAAATGATTAGCCCTTCATCCGCTCGGGTATCGGCACGCCTTCAAAGCTCTTCAGTGTCTCAAGCACGATCGACGTCTTCACATGCTGCACGCTGTCATGCGGCAACAGCACGTCGTTGACGAAACGTGAGAGGCCAGCGAGGTCGGGCGTCACCACCCGGAGGTGATAGTCCATTTCCCCCGTCAGCGCATAGGCTTCCAGCACTTCCGGCAGGCTCGAGACGAGCTTGCCGAAACGCTTGGCGTTGTCGCGGTTGTGGGTGGCAAGCGTCACCGAGATCACCACCATCAGATCAAGCCCCAGCTTCTGCCGGTCGATCTGCGCCTGATAGCCGGTGATATAGCCTTCCGCTTCAAGCCGGGTGCGCCGGCGCGAACATTGCGACGGCGAAAGCGCGATGCGCTCGGACAGCTCGTTGTTGGTCAGATGTCCATCGCGCTGCAGTTCGCTGAGGATCTTGAGGTCGAAGCCGTCAAGCTGCTCCATTCGTGCACCCTAACACATTATTTTGCATGTTTCGTGCGCCATTCTGTCTAAACCGCGCAAGAATACAAGCATCATGCATGGGATTTGCGTCATACTCCAGCAAAGTTTGGAAGAATAAGAGGAGACTTCCGATGGGCCCCTTCCCGCATGATGCCCCGCCGGCAACCATTACCGCCGAAAACCCCGCCGGCACCGACGGCTTCGAATTCGTCGAATTCGCCCATCCGGAGCCGGAGAAGCTCGCCGAACTGTTTACCCGCATGGGCTACAGCCCGGTCGCCAAACACAGAACCAAGAACATCACCGTCTGGCGCCAGGGCGACATCAACTACATCCTGAATGCCGAGCCCGGCTCACACGCCATGCGCTTCGTCGATGAGCATGGCCCCTGCGCCCCGTCGATGGCCTGGCGCGTCGTTGACGCCAAACACGCCTTCGACCATGCGGTCTCCAAGGGCGCGATCCCCTACGAAGGCAATGACAAATGCCTCGATGTTCCGGCAATCGTCGGCATCGGCGGTTCGCTGCTCTATTTCGTCGAGACCTACGGCGCCAAGGGCTCGGCCTATGAGGCCGAGTTCGAGTGGACCGGTGAGCGCAACCCGCGGCCAGAAGGCGTCGGCTTCTATTATCTCGACCACCTGACCCACAACGTCTATCGCGGCAACATGGACAAGTGGTGGGCGTTCTATCGCGAACTGTTCAACTTCACCCAGATCCACTTCTTCGACATCGACGGCCGCATCACCGGCCTCGTCAGCCGGGCGATCACCTCGCCCTGCGGCAAGATCCGCATTCCGTTGAACGAATCCAAGGACGATACGAGCCAGATCGAGGAATATCTGCGCAAGTACAAGGGCGAAGGCATCCAGCACATCGCCGTCGGTACCGAAGGCATCTACGATGCCACCGACAAGCTGTCAGACAACGGCCTGAAGTTCATGCCGGGCCCGCCGGACACCTACTACGACATGTCGCATGACCGGGTGCACGGCCATGACGAGCCGATCGAGCGGATGAAGAAACACGGCATCCTGATCGACGGCGAAGGCGTGGTGAACGGCGGCATGACGAAGATCCTGCTGCAGATCTTCTCCAAGACCGTGATCGGCCCGATCTTCTTCGAGTTCATCCAGCGCAAGGGCGACGAAGGTTTCGGCGAGGGCAACTTCCGCGCCCTGTTCGAATCGATCGAAGCCGATCAGATCCGCCGCGGCGAACTGGGACCGCAGGCGGCCGAGTAATCGCCCGCCGACTTTCGGCCAGAATTCTAGCAGCGCATCGTAAGCCTCTCGCCTCCCGGCGAGGGGGCCTCAGACCTGGAGCCGATGGGTGCAGGCACCACGCTCCTGCTTCCTTTAATCGTAGGCGATTGAAAAAACAGGCAGCAACTCAAAGCGCTGCAGCGAGCTTAACGCATCTGATACGACGCGCGGCGCTTTAGCTGTCGAATTTCGACAATCCGCTCGAATCCTTGAAGGCTTGGTTCAGCCTGCGATCCCTGGACCGGATACAACGCGCGTCGATGCCGACGCGCGCCACCCTCAGCAATTTCAGTTCGTAATTTGGTTGACCACCCGCCAGTTCGGCCGGCCGAGATCATGCGGCCAGTCGACGACGTCGCGGTCGTTGAAGTAGACGACCTCGGCCAGGTTCGGGAACTGCGGGTCCGGCTGTGTCGCGGCATTCATCCACGGCTGCATATAGGCCGGACTGCCTTCCCAGCCGAGCTCGGCGACCCAGATCGGCTTGTTATACTTGGCGACCAGGTCATATCCGGGTTTCAGCGCTTCAGTGAAGGTCCTGGGCGCGCCGTATTCGATTTTGTCGAACTGTTCGTGCCCGAAGACGGACAACCCGACGAGATCGACGTATTCATCGCCCGGATAGTAGGCTTCAAGATTGGGCAACCCTTTCGGCGACCACATGATTTGCGCCTTCGGGGCCTTCTTGCGGACGATGTCCATCGCATGCCTGTAGGCCTTGATCCAGTCCTCAGGCTGCCACCCGGCCCAGGAGAACCGTCCTGACGTGTCTTCCATTTCCTGGCCCCAGCGCACGATGACCGGGCTCTTCAGCTCGGCGATCATGTTGGCGATCGCTTCCATGTTGGGGTCGTATTCACCCTTGAGCATGCGGTCACGCAACTGATTGGGCGTCAGTTTCCAGTCGAGCGACCAGGACCAGGGCTCGATGGTGATCAGCAGTTTGCGATTGCGCTGAAGCGCGTACGCGTCGGCAGTGCGCAAGGACTCCAGATCGACGTCTTCCCATGGCAGGAACAACGCCTCCGTCGTCAGATCGCCTTGGGCGCCGAAATCCCCGTGCGGATCATAAGCGCCGAACTTCGTTCCGCCGGGATGCATGACGGGACGTTTATCAGTCGTCATCTGACCGGCATTGGCCGCAGGATTGGCTTGCTCCTGCGCCAACGCGGATACAAGGCTGCCCAGGTCCAGTTGCAGGGCCAGGGCAGTGCATAGGGCGAATGCCAATTTGCGTTTCATTTCATCCTCCTGCTGCGCTGCGTCTATTTCTTGGCCAGAAACTGTTCTTTGAGACGGAGCGCTTTTGCTGTGATTTCGTCTCTGGCGACGAGGCTGTGATAGGCGTCGTTAGGCCGGGGTTTTGCATGCCGGAAGACGTACCATTTCCCGTTCGGCACCTTCCGCTGATAGATCGTGTCGCCGATCCTGGCGTGGCCGAAGCAGGTCCGGGCATCGCCGGCATCGGCCGCAGTCGTCCAGGTGGCCTGCATGCACATCATGCCGAGGTCGCTGACATACCAGTTGCCTTCGGCGAAGGAGCGGTCGCCGTTGCCCTTGTCGACGAAGGCGACCAGTTTTCGGTCATGCGCGGTGAAGCGGGCACCGCCCGTGGACCACTCCCAGGTTTTGTTGCGGTAAAGCGAGTAGACCTCATAGGCGCTGAGCGGCGTCGGCTTGACTTCCATCTTCGCCTTGACCGGCTGGGCGCCCAGGTAGACCGCGGCGACTGCCAGCGGCAGCGCCAGCGGAAGAAGCATTACTTTTACGGACCCTTTCATTGCGTTTCTCCTTTTGTTGAGTCCTATCAACCGTCCCCACCTGCCATCGTCATGACGGCACATGGAACCGGCCGACCTTCCTGGTGGTTCTCGTTTCCCCGACACTCGATCCGCCCGCATCGGTCGGTACGCCGACTGCAAACTGCGGCGCGCTGTCGGTCGGTTGCGAAAACCCTCTCCATTTCAAGCGGAAGCGAACGACCCGCAGGCTGGTGCCGTGGCCCGCGCCGGCGACCGAGTATTTCGCCTCCGTGAACGTCACGAAGCCAAGGCCGTGCGACAATGCCTCCGTCGCTTCTGCGCCATGGCGCACGGCCGACTGGGCCGAAAGCACCGAGACCAGCACGAGACTGCTGGCGGTCATCGCCGTCATCGCCGAACGCGGCAAAAGGGGCAGTCTGTTTTCGCGGGCGTGGCGAACGTGGATCACCACCACAAGTCCGCCATAGACGAGGGCGTTGAGCCCCGCAAAGACGTAGAAGCCGCGCGCCGTCCCGGCATCGGCGATCAGCCAGGCTGCAAGCGCCGACGCCACGGCAAGCACGAGGTAAGGCATCAGCACCCGCAGCGGCAGGGGGGCCGCCGTGCCGCCGCCCTTCGGCGTGATGCGGAAATCGACGAAGGAACCGCTCAGGTGGTCGCGCACCGCCGCAAGGCAGCCGAGCAGCGACCAGGGCCAGCGCGCAAACAGGAAGAGCATGCCCTCCCAGCTGAGCACCCGCGCGTCATGAGGCCGGAATGTGCCCGTCGAACGCCAGAAGTAAGCAAGAACCACCAAAACCAGCGATAGCGGCGCGAAATGCAGCAGAAAGTCGGGGTAGTTCACCGCAACGAAAGCCTCTCCCATGAACAGCGCCGCGATAGGCATCACGAACATCAGCGCCATGAAGGACGAGAACAGCGGATACCAAAGCTGCGAGAAAATGAACTGGAACTGGAGCCGCGGCGGCAGTTTCGGCACGTAGGTTGGCGAATACTTCAAAAGGATGGCCACCAGGCTGCGCGACCATTGGAATTCCTGAACGACGAGGTCGGCAAAGTTTGCCGGTCCGTCGCCATGGGCAATGGCGTTCAGAGCGTGCACGCCGCGCCAGCCGTGGGCGTTCATCATCAGCGTCGTCGAGTGGTCCTCGGCAAGCTCAGGCCCCAGTCCGCCGATCTCTCTTAGCGCCTTGGTGCGCACGGCATAGTGCGAGCCGATGCACAGCGGCGCCCAACCGTTGTTGTAACCGGCCTGGAGCGAACCGTGCAGGCTTGCTTCGGCGTGCAGCCGGCCGCGGGCCGCCCAGCTTTCGGCCGCATTGGCGTCACAGATGCTCGGTGCGGAGACATATCCGACCGACGCATCGTTGAATGGGCGCAGGACCTCGACGAGATAGGTCGGCTCCGGCACGTGGTCGGCGTCAAACTGCGCCACGAAGTCGTAGCGGGCGTAGCCGTAGTGATCGTAGAAATAGGCAAGGTTTCCCTCCTTGCAGCGCGTGCGGCGCGGCCAGGTGGCGCGATGGTAGTCGGCAATGCCCTTGCGGGTGGAAACGAACACTCCATGCGCCGCGCACCAGGCAAATGTCTCGGCCGACGGATCCTCGTCGGCGAGCCACACATCGAAGTTGCAACCGGTCTGGTCCAGCATCGCCGAAAGGGTTTTGCGGACGACCGCAAACGGTTCGGAAGGCGCTTTCGTCACCACCATGGCGATCCGCCCTGCAGGCACGCGACCCGTGCTCGCGGTCGCAACTTTCGCGCCAGAAAAGATCATGATGAAGTAGAGCGGCAGCAGGGTGATCCAGCCGATGACGACCGTGATCAGAACATAAAGCGGCCAACCGAGCACATGGGCGGGATCGAGCCACCACGACCAGAAATACACGAAGGCAACGAGCCAGGCGGCGATACCGAGACTGTTCATGATCTGCAGCCGCCCGGAGAAAAGAGCCGTCAACTGCGGCCCGACCTGCCGCGCCCGCCCGACCGGCCGCGCCGGCCTGGCGCCGGGCTGAACCCCGGCAACTGTCTCAGCTTGGCTCATGAGATCACCTCCAGCCCGAAGCCGGGCGCCGCGGTGCGGATGATCATGTCGATATCCGAGAACGCCGGACGGAAGCCGAGCTTCTGCCGTGCGCAGCTGGTATCGGCATAAAGCACCGGCGGATCACCGGGCCGGCGCGGCAACATCTGCACCGGCACCGGCCGCCGTGTGACGCGATCTATGGCGTCGAGCACCTGGCGGATCGAGGTTCCGTGGCCGGAGCCGAGATTGGCCTTAAGCACCTCGCCACCGTCGCGCAGGTAGTTCACCGCCGCCACATGCGCATCGGCGAGGTCCGTCACATGGATGTAGTCGCGGACGCAGGTGCCGTCGGGCGTGGCATAGTCGTCACCGAAGATGTCCAGCCGGTCGATCCGGCCAGCCGCAGCCATCAGTGCCCGGGGAATGAGGTGCGTTTCAGGGTCGTGCCGCTCCGTGAGCTGACCGTCCGGGTCGGCACCCGCCGCATTGAAGTAACGCAGTGCGACGGAACGGAGCCCATAGGCGCGCGCATAGTCTGCGAGCATCAGTTCCATCATCAGTTTGGTGCGGCCGTAGGGGTTGATCGGCAGCTGCACCGTATCCTCGGTGATGGGCAGGCGCGGCGGCACGCCGTAGGTGGCGCAGGAGCTGGAAAACACGATGCGCGCGAGCCCTGTCGCGCGGCAGGCCTCGAGAAGCGAGATGCTCGCCGCGACATTGTTGCGGTAGTATTTCCCCGGATCTTCAACGGATTCGCCGACATAGGCAGAGGCGGCGAAATGGATCACGCATTCAGGCGCATAGATCCGGATCGTTGCCGACAGCCGCTCGGTGTCTGCGAGTTCCCCTTCGACGAGGGGGCCCCATTTGACGTTTGCCCTGTGCCCGGTCGACAGATTGTCGTAGACGACGGGCACGAAACCCTGCTGCGCCAGCCGCTTGCAGGTGTGGCTTCCTATGAAACCGGCACCGCCGGTGACGAGTGCGACGCGGGACATGTCATACCGCCTCTCCCGCCATCACGCGGCCGGCCGCGCTCAGGCGCTCCTCGAAATGGGCGATGGTGCGTTCAAGCCCCTGGCGCAGCATCACCTTCGGCTCCCAGGCGAGCTCCGCGAGCGCCTGCGAAATATCGGGCCGACGCTGACGGGGATCGTCGACGGCTGCAGCCTGGTGCACGATGCGCGAGCGCGACCCGGTGAGGGAGCGAACCATTTCCGCAAGCTCGATAACCGTGAACTCTCCCGGATTGCCAAGATTGATCGGTCCGATGCAATCGTCGGCCGAAACCGAAAGGCGCAGAAAGCCGTCGATCAGATCGTCGACGTAGCAGAAGGACCGGGTCTGTTGCCCATCGCCGTAGATCGTCAGGTCGTTGCCGAGCAGCGCCTGGACGACGAAGTTCGAGATCACCCGCCCGTCATCCGGCCGCATGCGTGGTCCATACGTGTTGAAGATGCGCCCGACCTTGATCTTCACCCGATGGGAGCGGTGATAGTCGAAGAACAGCGTTTCGGCCGACCGTTTGCCCTCATCGTAGCAGGCGCGTGGGCCGATCGGGTTGACGTTGCCGAAGTAGCTTTCGCGCTGCGGACTGGAGAGCGGATCGCCATAGACCTCCGACGTCGACGACTGGATAACCGTGGCGCCGGTTGCACGCGCATTTTCGAGCGCATGCAGCGCACCCAGCACATTCGTCATCAGCGTTCCGACCGGATCGGCCTGGTAATCGGGCGGCGAAGCCGGAGAAGCAAAATTGAAGATGACGTCGGCATCGATCAGGTACGGCTTGCGGACGTCATGGTCGATGATGTGAAGATGGGGATTTTGCGCCAGATGAGAGAGGTTTTCGCGCCGCCCTGTTGAAAAGTTATCAAGACAAATAACCGTGTGACCAAGAGAAAGAAGTCTTTCGCAAATATGAGAACCCAGAAAACCACTTCCGCCTGTTACTAGAATTCTCTTCGGTATTCCTGCGATCTTCTTGAGAAACTCCCGTTGCCCGACGACAGACAATGGACCCCGAACGACCTTTCGCATACGCACCTCCAATTATTCTACACACCATTACTCTGGTGATTGGAGACGAGCTGCAACGCAAAGAATATAATAAGGAACTTACTCTTTATTACACGTTCACGCACAACCCGACAGAACAATAAATATATTTATTAAAGTCAAAGCATATTATCTCAATTTCAATATTAGCTAATTATCAAATAACCTCTGAGCCGTCAACTGAAACAATAAATAATGATAGAAAATAATCCAATTTTAGAAGTTTTACTCGAATATAATAATAAGTAACTAACGCAACTAGCCCCAGTTATTAGGAGAACTAACACTTATTTAACGATAAATAACCACAATAGGTTATAAATAGTATCTAATCAGGACAGAGTGTCTCAAAATAATACAACATACCTATCGTAAACCGTCGTCAGTTGGGTGTCCGCACAGCAATCTGCGCGATCGACACGTTCCCAAAGTTCCGGACTGTTCACGTGGGCCGCACCCACGCCGCTGTGCCTTCGACAGGGTCGAAGGCACAGGACATGATCACGGTGTGGCCAAACTTAGTTCTTCCAGCGCGCCAGATGCGCGTCACCGCCCCGTTCAGGCGATGCGTCGTTGGTGAAATAGCGCGACGCCGCTTCCGTGCGGTTACGGACGTTCATCTTCTTGTAGATGTTTCGGACGTGAACCTTGACGGTGTTCTCCGACAGTCCGAGGCGGTCGGCGATGATCTTGTTCTGCGTACCCTTGCAGATCAGGTCGAGGATCTGGACCTCGCGGGTCGTCAAGCCATCAGGACCTGCGTCACGCTTGCGCCGCCCCGTGCCGGAAACCGCACCCGGGCCGGACAGATCTGACCGCCGGCCGTACAGGCTGCTCGCAACAAAGGGTTCAGGAGAAAGCCGCCGCAGTAAAGCGGCCGGAAAATGCTCTCCCCCCTTCATCAGCAGATCGATGGCGGCAAGGCAGACATCGAGGTTCAGGTTCAGCGGCAGAACACCATGGATCAGCCGCTCCTCGACGAAGCCGGCGATCGATGGATCGAGTTCGTCGGCATTCTCCACCACCAGGCCGATCGAAGCCTTGGGATGAAACTCGTGAATGGTGCGCAAGATGGCAGGAAAGGTCTTGGCCGGCATGCGATAGAGCATGATCAGCGTCACATCGACGAGACTGCCGTCAAGAAGATTGTCAGGGTCTGAGAAGCTGACGATGTCGTGCCCTTGAAACCGAGAACCGACGGCCTGCATCAGGCATTCGGCAAACAGGTCGATCTTGGCAAGCATGACGATCTTTTTCTTTTGTGACAAAGCCTTGTTGTTTTCTTCAAAATCACCCACGTTGGAGCTTCCAGGATACATTACGCCCTCCTAGGATTTTTCCATTTGTTTTTACGGGTACTCGCGTTTTTCCGCTGGGCACCCCATTTTCAGAAAATTTATTCGGAACCACTATGCATCAAGGTTTTCCCACCCCAGGGAAAATTCGCGATAGCTAATGTAACGTAAAGATCTGCAATACGAAACAACCCAAAAGGATTAGAGTCGCCAACGAGGCGCTCTTAAATCGTTATAAATCGAACCATTTTTGGTTACACTGCTGATCAACCGCCTATCAGGACGCGAAATCCGCCTTCAAAGTATCGTTGGAGGCGATCCAGTCGCTGCGGACCGACCCATCCGTTTCCATCAAGCCGGCAGGAAAAACGGATTAGTTTTCTAGGTAATCCGGGTGCTTTTCACCACATTCCGCCGCGCCAATATACCTAAAAATACTTCCTACGAACTAGCAGGCCTCCCCTGCGCCGAGGCCAAATCCGCGCTCACGGACGTGAACTGGCCAGAGCCACCGCCTGCCCAGGCCGCCAAGCGGCGACGCCGCTCTCGAATTCAGGCACCATAACAATGGCTTGGCGCGAAGGACTACGCCTCAAAGAGTGAGTAATTACAAACCTCTAACCAGAATTGGTATCTTCCGCGCACCGGCGTTTTGAGTCAGATTGCTGCTTCGTTCCTTGAGTATGGACGAACGCGGCTCTGGTTACTGCGGATTGCATTCGGTCTGAGAAAGCCGCCGGACCGGCGCGTAGAGTACGAGTGATAGTGAGTAAGCGTAAAAAAATTGATTTTATGCGGACTTCAGTCCGCACGTAAATTTAAAAAAAGCATAAAAACCGAAATGATTTAAAAAAAGTAGTACAATCAGAGTTAGAATATTGATCATTCCTTAAAACGGAGCCAACCCCAGTAAAATACCGTAAAACCTAAGGGTATTTGGAGTTGGCTCCCCTTTAATCCGCAACGCGCAACCGGCACTTCCAAGCGCTCCTCCCTCATAGGTCGAGTGAGCCGCGTTCAAAGTGCCCTCCGTTCCAATCGCGCGCCTTCAATTCATCCCGAAATGCGAAACAGAGACCGTTCATCCTGTCGCGGCTCTGCTGCCCGGAAGGTGAAACGGCCGCGAAAGCAATGCTCGCGGCCGTCCGTTTTCTTTGGCACCTCTTCAGGCAACGCGGTTGTCTCTGCTCTCAGCTCGCGGCTCGCTCGCCACAAGCTGCCCACCGCCTACTTGCCCAGCGCCTGCGTAATCTGGTCGACGATATCCTGCTGCGACTTCAATCCGGAGGCCGTCAGGTAGAGCTTGGCGGAGTCGAGATAGACGACGTGGCCGTCTTTCCAGGCCTTCGTCTGGCGCACCAGTTCGTTGTCGAGCAAGGCCGCTGCCGGCTGCCCCTGCTGGCCGATGGCCGCATCGCGATCGACGACGTAGATCCAATCCGGGTTTGTCTCGAGAATGTACTCGTAGGACACGGCCTGGCCATGGGTCGCTACCTGCAGCTTCGGGTCGGCCGGCTTGATGCCGAAGACCTCATGCAGCGCGCCGAAACGCGAACCCGGACCGTAGGCGCTGATCTTGCCGCCGGTCGTCAGCAGAATGAGGCCGGTGCCCTTCTCGGCAGCGAGGCTGCGCAGCGCCACGATCGATGCGTCGAGCTTCTCGATGTTCGCCTTGATCTCCGCGTCCTTGCCGAAGATCTCACCCAGGATTGCCGCATTCTTCTTGACGCTGCCGATCAGGTCGTTGTCGTCGGAGGTCAAGTCGATCGTCGGGGCGATCTTGGCAACATCGGCATACTTCGCCTGCGAGCGGCCGCCGACGATGACCAGGTTCGGCTCCGCCGCGTTGATTGCTTCGTAGTCCGGCTCAAACAGCGTGCCGATCTTCGCATAGCTATCCGCCTTGTACTTTTCGAGCGACGGCGGAATGGCGGCTCCGGGAACGCCAGCGACCGGAACACCGAGCATGTCCAGCGTTTCGAGCATGCCGAAGTCATAGACCAGAACGGTCTTCGGATTTCTCTCCACCTCGGTAACGCCGCTGCTGTGTTCGACCTTCAGCGTTTCGGCCATGGCGGCCGTAGCGCTGCAGATCATCAGTGCCGCCGCGACAACCGCACTGCGCAAACCATTAGAAAGTGGAGATACATTCATGATTTTTTCCCTCATGTTTTCTTGATCGTCCTAGCGCGATTTTTCGGTGAGGGCAATGCGCACGTCCCGCTTGCTTTAAACGGCGTACAAAACTTGACGAACGCGATCATATATATGACTAAGGCGTGCCTTCGCCCGGATAGCGCCTGGCGACGGTAATCTCCCTGTGGCCTCCAGCAGTGGCCTCAAGAACCGAGCGAGGCAAGCGAAGACGTTGGCAAATGCAACGAAGCGGCGGAGTAAGCGCGGACGATGAAGCCGACCTTGATTGCCATCCCCGTCATCCTGCTGCTTGCGGCCGTCAGTGTCCTGACCGGTGTCGGCAACCTCGCCTCCGCCGACGGTGGCCGCGGCTGGCTGCTGGTCGTCGAAAGCCGCTTGCCGCGCACGCTTGCCCTGATGCTCGCAGGTGCCGGCCTTGCCGTCTCGGGCACGATCATGCAGATGCTGGCACGCAACCGCTTCGTCGAGCCGTCGACGGCCGGAACCGCAGAATCGGCGGCACTTGGCATGCTCATCGCCATGCTGGTCGCGCCCAACCTGCCCGTCGCCGGCAAGATGGCTTTCGCAGCGTTGACGGCGCTTGCCGGAACCGCCCTGTTCCTTCAGATCCTGCGGCGCGTCCCCTTGCGTTCGGCGCTGATGGTGCCACTCGTCGGCCTCATGCTCGGCGGCGTCATCAACGCCACCGCCACCTTCATCGCCTATCGCTACGACCTGATGCAGTCGATGGGCGCCTGGATATCCGGTGATTTTTCAGGCGTGCTGCGCGGGCGCTACGAGCTGCTGTGGATCGGTCTCGCCCTGACCCTGCTTGCCTATGTGACTGCTGCCCGCTTTACCGTCATCGGCATGGGCGAGGCGATCGCCCGCAATGTCGGGCTCGACTACGACAAAGTGGTCACGCTCGGGCTGGCGATCGTCTCGATGGTCACCGCAACCGTGGTCGCGACCGTTGGCATGATCCCGTTCCTCGGCCTGGTGGTGCCCAACATCGTCAGCCTTCTGATCGGCGACAATCTCAGGCGCACATTGCCGGTCATCGCCGTTTGCGGCGCCGGCCTGGTGCTCGCCTGCGACATCGTCGGGCGGGTGGTGATCGCCCCCTACGAGGTTCCCGTCGGCACCGTCATGGGCGTGATCGGCAGCTTCGTCTTCTTGTACCTTTTGCTTTCGAGGCGATCCCATGCAGGCTGACGCCAGGACGTTCTCACCATCGACGATCCTGCTCGCCTGTGCGGCCCTCGCACTGGTGTCGATGATCGCCTTCATGACCCTTGGCGCCAAGGGCAGCTGGTCCTTCCTCCTCTCCTTTCGCGGCGCGAAGCTCGCCGGCATGGTGCTCGTAGCCTATGCGATCGCCGTCTCCACGGTGCTGTTCCAGACCATCTCGGGCAATCGCATCCTGACGCCATCGATCATCGGCTTTGACGCGATGTACGCGCTGCTGCAGACGATCATGGTATTTTTCCTGGGCGCGGCAGGTGCTGTCGCCGTCGATCCGCGGCTGCAGTTCATCATCGAAACCGCGGCGATGGTCGGCTTCTCGTTGCTTCTGTTTCGCGCCCTCTTTTCCGGCGCCAGTCGCAGCCTGCACCTGCTGATGCTGGTTGGCATCATCCTGGGCGGCCTGTTCCGCAGCCTTTCCTCCTTCCTGCAGCGCATTCTCGATCCCAACGATTTCGTCGTCCTGCAGGACCGGTTGTTTGCGAGTTTCAACAGCGTTGATGCCAGTTTGCTCGGCATCGCCAGCGTCACTGCCCTTGCGGTGACCTTGGTGCTTTGGCGGCTTTCGCCGACCTTCGACGTGCTTGCGCTCGGGCGCGAAGCAGCGATCGGGCTCGGCGTCGACCATCAGCGCGTCGTCACCCTTCTTCTGGTGCTGATCGCCGTGCTTGTATCGGTCTCGACCGCGCTCGTGGGGCCGGTCACCTTCTTCGGCCTGCTGGTTGCAAGCCTCGCCTGGCAACTGACGCCGACCGCCAGCCACCGCTTCGTGCTGCCGATTGCCGTTTGCATTGCGATCACCACGCTCGTCGGCGGCCAGGTCATCCTTGAACGGCTGTTTGCCTTCAACACCGCGCTCAGCATCGTCATCGAATTCTTCGGTGGTCTCGTCTTCATCTTCCTGCTTGTCAAAGGCTCCGCCCGATGATCGAAATCCGAGAGGTAACCAAATCCTATGGCGGCCACCCGGTTGTCGACCGGGTGTCACTGACACTGCCGTCCGGCGGCTTGACCTCGATCATCGGCCCGAATGGCGCCGGCAAGTCGACCTTGCTGTCGATCGTCAGCCGGCTGATGACGATGGATGCCGGCAAGGTGCTGGTGGATGGTCTCGATGTCAGCCGGACGGCCGGCGACGTGCTTGCCCGCCGGCTCTCGATCATGCGCCAGGACAACCACATCAGTGCCCGCCTCAGCGTGCGCGACCTCGTCGCCTTCGGCCGCTACCCCTATTCCAAGGGGAGACTGACGGCAGCGGACGCCGATCACATCGACCGCTCGATCGCCTATCTCGGGCTTGACCCCTACCAGAACCGCTTTCTCGACGAACTCTCGGGCGGCCAGCGCCAGCGTGCCTTCATCGCCATGGTGCTCTGCCAGGACACCGATTACATGCTGTTCGACGAGCCGCTCAACAATCTCGACATCAAGCATGCGGTCGAAACGATGAAGCTCCTGCGCCGGCTTGCCGACGATTTCGCCAAGACCGTTGTCGTGGTGCTGCACGACATCAACTTTGCCTCCGCCTATTCCGACCGCATCGTCGCGATGCAGCGTGGGCGGCTCGCCTTCCAGGGAACGCCCGAAGACATGATCGTGCCTGCCCGGTTGCAGGCGATATTCGACGTCGACTGCCGCGTACACGCCGTGGGCGATACGCGGCTCGTCAACTATTTCGAATAACGCAAGCGGCGCCGCGCAGGGCCTCCCTGCCGATCCGGGCGGCATCGACGGCCCGGTCCTCGTCCGTGACTGACGAGAACCGATTCAGCCGCCGGGCGAGCCTGGTGTTGAGGTCATCCATCACGGTGAACATGACCGGCACGAAGACGAGGCTCAGCATCGTCGAGGTGATCAAGCCACCGATCACGGCAATCGCCATCGGCGCCCGGAAGGACGCATCTGCGCCAACCCCGATCGCGGCGGGAACCATGCCGGCCACCATGGCGATGGTGGTCATGATGATCGGCCGGGCGCGGGTAACACCTGCGGTCAGCAATGCCGTTCGCCGGTCGGCCCCGTCGTTGCGGCACTCGATCGCATGGTCGACGAGCAGGATCGAGTTCTTGCACACGATCCCCATCAACATGAGGATGCCGATCGTCGAGGAGAGATCGAGCGAGGCGCCGAACAGCAGCAAGGCGAGCGCCGCCCCACCGATCGACAGTGGCAAGGCAACCAGGATGGTGACCGGCTGCAGGAAGTCCTTGAACAAAAGCACCAGGACTGCCGCCACCATCAGGATGCCGGCAAGCAGCGCCAGGCCGAAGTTGCGGAACATTTCCGACATATACTCCGCCTCGCCGTAGTTGGCCTGCGAAACCCCGGTCGGAAGCTCGGTCATCGCCGGCAAAGCCGAGATCGCCTCGAACGCCGTCCCGAGCGTGACGCCGTTGAGGTTCGCTTCCACCGCGATCAGCCGCTTGCGGTCGAGACGTTCGACGCTACTTTCCTCCGCCCCGAAGGAAATATCGGCGACCGACGTCAGTGGCACCACGGTGCCCGCATTGGTGCCGACCCTCAGGTTGCGAAGGGCGTCGAAATCGCCGCGTGCCGACTGATCCAGCATAACCCGGATCGGCACCTGACGGTTGCCGAGGTTGAACCTCGCCGAATTGCTCTCGCTGTCGCCCATCGTGGCGATGCGGGCAACTGTTCCGATCGATGTCACCGAGACGCCGAGCCGTGCCGCCTCGTCGAAGCGCGGCTTGACCAGGAGTTCCGGCGAAAGCAGCGGCTCGGTCGATTGCACATTGACCAGTCCTGGAAGGGCGCTCATCTCCTTTTCAAGCCGACGAACCGACGCCATCAGCGTCTCCGGATCATCACCCGTCAGGTAGATCGACAGATCCTTCGCGCCCTCGACCGAGGCAAACGTCGCCTGGATGTCAGGCGTCGCCATCAAAAGCGGCCGTAGGGACAGTTCGAAGGACTTGCGGTCGAGCCCGCGCTGCTCGCGCGGCTTGAGCTTGATGCGCAAGGAGACTTCGTTGAGGCTTTCCGCCGTCGCCAGGATGCTTTTGACCTCCGCCCGCGTCTTGATCTGCGCCACCAGGTCTTCGGAGATGCGGGTCGTCTCTTCGAGCCTCGTGCCCGGCGGCAGGGTGATCTTGAGCTGCGAGACATTGCTGTCGCTCGTCGGCAGGAAGCCGGTCGGCAGCATGGTGAGGAGCGCAATCGAGGCGATGAAGATCAGGGCGACCAGGGATAGTGCGGTCTTGCTGTGATCGAGCGTCCAGCCGAGCAGGCGACGATAACCATCGGCGATGCGAGACGGCCTGGAGGAATGGCTGTCACCGGTTCGCGGCCTCAGCAGGTAGGCCGCCATCAATGGCGTCAGCAGGCGCGCCACCAGCAGAGAAAACAGCACCGCGATCGCGACGGTCAGTCCGAACTGCTTGAAGTACTGCCCGACGGCGCCGCCGATGAAGCTGACCGGCGCAAACACTGCGACGATCGTCAGCGTTGTTGCGACGATCGCAAGGCCGATCGCATCCGCCGCGTCGATCGCGGCGATGAAGGGGCGCTTGCCCATCTCGATATGGCGCTCGATGTTTTCGATCTCGACGATCGCATCATCGACGAGGATGCCGATCACCAGCGTCAGCGCCAAGAGGCTGATGCCGTTGAGCGTGAAGCCGAGCAGGTCCATCACCGCAAAGGTTGGCAGGATGGAAAGTGGCATGGCCAATGCGGAGATCAGGGTTGCCCGCCAGTTGCGCAGGAACGCAAAAACGACGACGACGGTCAGCAGCGCACCCTCGATAAGGGCGGTCACGGCCGCATCGTAGCTTTCCTGCGTGTATTCGACGAGCGAGATCAGCTCGCTGAACTCGACACCAGGCATGCGCGCACGAATTTCCCTCAGCCGGTCGGCGACGGCACCGGCGACGACGGTATCGCTCGCCCCCTTGCTTCGAGCGATTGAGAAACTGACGACAGGTTCGCCGTCGACCTGGGCAAAGTTGCGTGGCTCGGAGGACGTGTCCTCGACCGTCGCGATATCGGAGAGCTGCACCCAGCGGCCACGCGACAACGGGATCGCGAGCCGTGCGAGTTCCTCAACCGAGGCGGCACTGCCAACCGTACGGATCGATTGCTCGCGCCCGCCGATTTCGCCGCGGCCGCTCGGGATGTTGGTGTTGATTTCGCGCAGCGCCGCGTTCACCTGGTCCGCGGTCACCCCCAGTGCCAGCAGGCGCTCGGGATCGAGCGAAACCCGGACCTCGCGGTTGACGCCGCCAAGACGCTGAACCTTCTGCACGCCGGGCAGCGTCAGAAGTTCGCTGTTGACCGTATCATCGACGAACCACGACAATTCCACTTCCGACATGTCGGGAGCGCGCACGGCGTAGTAGACGATGGCGCTGCCATCGACATCGACGCGCGAGACGATCGGTTCCTGAATGGACTGCGGCAGGTCGGCGCGGATCTGGGCTACGGCCTCGCGCACGTCGTTGGCCGCACGGTCCGGATCGGTGCCGATCTTGAACTCCACCGTGGTCGTCGACAGGCCATTGGTGATGGTCGAGCGCATGTGGCTGACGCCGACAAGGCCAGCGACGACCCCTTCGACGCGGCGTGTCACCTGCGTCTCCATTTCTGCCGGCTGAGCGCTCGGCTGGGTGATCGCAACCGTCACGATCGGAAAAGAGACACTCGGATTGGCATTGACCGGCAGTCGCAGAAACGAGGCGATCCCCATCAGCGTGAGGACGACGAAAAGCACGATCGTCGGGACGGGCTTGCGGATCGCCCAGGCAGAAATGTTGCTGGTCATTGGGGTGCGCCCGTCTGCGCCGGCGCAAGCTCCTTGGCCGTCACCGTCTCGCCTTCGCGAAGCGATACGCCGGCCTTGAGAACGACACGGTCGCCAGTGGCAAGACCGGATACGATCTCGACCTTGCCACCCTCGCGCATGCCGGGTGTGACCACCCTGCGCTCAGCCTTGCCGGCATCGACGACGAAGACGGAAACCGTGCCATCGACGGACCCGAAAACCAGCGCCGAATTGTCGACCATGATCGCCTTGCGTTCGGCAACCACGACCGTCGCCCGACCGAAGGTCCCGGAAAAAGGCGGCCGATTGGTTTCGAGCGTGATCTGTGCGGAGCCGAGCCGGGTTTCACGGTCGATTTTCGGATTGATCACCCGCACCCGCCCGTCGATCCAGTCGCTCCTTCCGGAGAGCTTGACCCTGACGGGCTGGCCGACCGCAAGCAGCGGCAGCTCGCTTTCCGGAACCTCGGCGGCAAACTCGATCTCGCCATCGCGGATGAGCTTGACCAGCGGATCGGAACCGGCAAGCGCACCGGCGCGGGCAAGCCGCTCGGAGACGATTCCCGCCGCGGGGGCAAGGATCACGGCCCGCTCGAGTTTGCGGCGCGCCTCGGCCTCGAGCGCTTCCGCCTGTTCGTAGTCGGCCCGAGCGACCTTGACCGCCTGCTCCGCAATCGCCACGGCAGAGATGCGTTCCTCAAGGATGGTTTCCGCCTGGAGATGACGCAATTGCCGTGCACGGGTGAGCTTCTTCTGTTCCTGAGCGACGGTTTCGGCCTCCCGCGCCATCGTTGCCCCGGCGCGTGCCACGCGGCCCTCTGCCTCGCGCAGCAGGTTTTTGAGCATGTCGGTTTCCAGCCGCGCGATCACCTGCCCGACGGCAACCCGCTCGCCGATCTCGACCTCGACCTTTGCGATCCGCTGATCAGTCAGGGTCGTTCCAACTGCAATTTCCTCGCGGGCGACGAAGATGCCGGCGAAGGAGCGCGTCCATTGCTGCGGTCGGCTGTCGGCGACGAGCGTCGAGACCGTGCGGGTCAAGGGAGCGGCGGGCACCGATGCTTCGGCCTGGTCGGAGGCGCGCGCCGCGCCGACACCGGTGGCAAGCGCGAAGACCGCAGCAAGAACGATGTTCAACTCAACAGTGCGTCTCATTTCATTTGCTTTCCATTGGGGCGGGCCGAACCAAATGCTGCCGGCGCCCGAGGTCGGGTGATGCTTCAATTAATAAATTGATCAGTCGATCTAATAATTAATTTCGATAAACGCGTCAATTGTGAGGCAATTCACATACGAGCATTGCGGGAAGACGGCGGACATCCTGTCGGCAGGCGACCTTGACACCAGCCAGCCACCCAACGAAATTTGAGTGCTCGGTCTAATAATGAAGAAGCAGGCAAGGAACTCTCGAGATGCGCAAGGTCGACCCTGAAAAGCACGCCGCAAAACGTCGACTGATCCTCGATGCGGCGATCGCCTGTTTCGCGCGCAAGGGCTTCCACGGAACCTCGACGGCCGAAATCTGCGCCGAGGCGGGTATGAGCCCGGGCAATCTCTTCCATTACTTTCCGACCAAGCAAAGCATCATTGCGGCGATCGTGGAGGAGGAACGTCAAGAAACGGCGGAGATCTTCCGAAAACTGGGTGAAGCGCAGGACCTGTTTGCGGCGCTGCTCGGTTTCATGGACACGGTGCTGGAACTTGCCGGCGACCCCGTCTATTCGAGCATCGCGCTCGAAATCGCCGCTGAGGCGATGCGCGACGAACGGATCGGCGAACTCGCAGCCATCAACGATACGGAGCTTCAGACCGCATTGGCGACGCTGCTTCGGAGCGCTGGCGCCCGCAATCAGATCGATCCGACGCTGAATGCAGATGGTGCCGCCCGCTGGATCGCCGCGATCATCGACGGCGTCTTCAGCCGGGTGGCAGTCGACCCCGGCTTCAAGCCGAAGGAAGAAGGCGCGATGTTGCGGCTGCTCCTTACCCGCTTTCTCCAGCCACGCGACTGAAGCTTCAGGAATGCAAAGACCGCAGCGAAGCCGCGCTGCGGTCCTGGTCAAGCCTTCGGTGGGCGGCTCAAGAGGCGATCAGTCTCAGGCGTGCTTCTGGATGATGCCGTAGACGATGTTCTTGTTGGCGCCATAGAAGACGCGCGCATCGATGGCCGCCTTGCCGGCGCTCTTATGGATGATGTTCCACATGTCGGCCTCGGAGCGCAACAAGAGCGCCCAGTTCATGAACGTCTCCATGTAGCCATCGACACCGATGTCCTGGGCAAAGTTAGCAAAGAGGAAGACGCCGTTCGGCTTCAGCATCTGCAGGCAGCGATGGGTGAGCTTGATGGCCACCTTGTCGGCCAGGTAGTCGTAGAGACCGGCAGCATAGATGAAATCGAACTTGCCGAGTTTCTGGTCCCGGCCAAGCAGGCTGCGAACGGACCCATCCACGGCCTCGATGCAGGTGCCGTTGAAGTCGCGGCTGATCGATCCGACGCTGAGAGGATCCTGGTCGAGCGCCACCCATCGCTTGATCCGGCGTTGTTCAAGCGCCACGGAGCGATTGGCTTCGCGCAGGTGTCCGGCCGCAATCGTCAGGATCTCAGCTTCGCCGCCGCGACCCGAGGCGATCTCGTCGACGTGACGCGTCAGCAGGTCGCGACGCTCGCGCACCGCCACCGACGAGGATGCGTCCTTGGTGTAGTCGTAAAGCGCGCGTCCGATCGGCGACGCCCGCTCGATCTCCTTGGCAATGCTCGCATGGCCATAGATGAAGTCGAGCAACTGCGCGTCGCCCGAATAACCTCTGGGTTTTTCGGAAGACCACCGCGTGAACGGATCCTGCAGAAAGTATTCCGCGACCGGATGGGCCTGGGCGATGGCGATCAAATCCTGCCAGACGCTTGGATTAAACTTGGCGCGGGTTTCGTGAAGGGCGGCGGCAAGCCGGTCGATGATCTTTGCCGGATCCGTGCCCTGCAGGAACTGCTCCTGGGCAATTCTGAGAATCAAGGCAAGCTCGGCCTTTCCAGCCGAGAGGTGTTCGTCATGCCGTTCGCCTCTGGGCGAAACGAATTCATCGGCCATAGCCTTGGGTGTAATGAGGCTTTGACCATCAAAAGCCGTCTGAAATTGGCGCACGCGAGACCATCCGTTAAAGGTTTGTTAACAATGGTCGCGAAGATGCGCGCATTACGGCTCGGATTGCAAGTTTTTGTATATAATAAGGTAAATTCTCGTGCTTCCTCCCTTTGGGGTATGTCTAATCCTAGGCATTCCAGCCCTTTAATTTAACAAAACTTAATGGACACCTCCTATCATCCCACCCCGCACCACCCGCCCCTGTTGCAGGCGTAATGCGGGCGGCAAGCATGGAGTGTCCGAAACAGCGTCCATTGATGGAAAAGCGACCAATTTCCGTTGACCGTGACGAAACTCGATGGATCAGTGCATGAAGCACACGTTGGCCGACGTAGTTGACATCGACCTGCACAAGCAGCCGCACAGGCCGCATTTGGCTGAGCTTCAGACGCTCTATCGGATGGAGGGCGAGGCTGGCCGTCGCGCTGCGACAAGGCAGGGCCTGTGGGTGGCCGTCGCCGTGTACCTGCTCTTTTTCATTCCCGATATCCTGCTCATTCCCGACGTTGCGTTCTACACGATCCTGTCGCGCCTCGTTGTCGGCATCGGCGCGCTCTTGACGTTCGAAATCCTGTTTCGGCTGAAAGCCCGGACCAAGTGGCTCGACGGCACCTGTGCCGCAGCTCTCGTCGTCGGCTACATCGGCTGGCTCGTCCCCGCCATGACGACCGCGGACACGGGCAGCATGTCCTACTACATGATCTTCGGTGCCATCTTCATGATGGGCGCCAATCTCTTCTTCAGCTTTCGATTCCGTCTCTCGGTGGTCGCCTCCAGCATCGTGCTGATGACGTTCTTCATCGCTCTGACTTTCTTTTCCGAGCACGATCCCTCCTTCCTGATCGCCTTCGGAACCTTTTACCTCTCCTGTTTCGTGTTCACGTCCTATGTAAACTGGAAGCTCAACCGCGAGCGCTACAAGGTTTTCCTCAACGCATTCGAAGCGAAAATCCAGCAGAACGAGGCTTCCGAGCGCGGCATGGCGCTGCTTCGGCTATCCAATACCGACCCGTTGACCGGGCTCGATAATCGTCGTGCGATCGACCAGCAGCTGCGCGACTACTGGAACGACTGGCAGAAGCACGGCAAGAACTTCACCGCCATGCTGATCGACGTCGATTTCTTCAAGAAGTACAACGATTGTTACGGTCACCAGGAGGGCGACCGCTGCCTCGTGTTGGTGGCCAATGCGCTGGGCGAGGCCATCAAGGACTATAACGGCTCGATCGGCCGCTACGGCGGCGAAGAGTTCATCGTTCTTGCGCGCCTGGATACGCGCGAGCAGGCGGCCGAGCTCGCCGAGATCATCTGCCGCACGGTCGAGGACATGCGGCTGGTGCACGAGCAGCGGCGGGACGGCGTGTCCGTCGTCACCGTCAGCGTCGGTGCAGCCTTCACCCGCAACCAGACCGGTGCAAAGCTCGAGAAGATCATTCACGAGGCCGATCGCGCGCTCTATGCAGCGAAAGCGAGTGGGAGAAACTGCGCAAAGCTGTTCGATCCGAACGATCCGCAAAGCAGCGACGAGAGCGAGAACATCGCCGCGCTCTTGAAGATCGCCGTCGACCAGAACCTGGTGTCGCTCGTCTATCAGCCGATCACGAACGTCACGACCGGGGAGGTCGATGCCGTCGAAGCCCTGATGCGCCTGAAAATGCTGGATGGCACATCGGTTCCGCCAAGCCTCTTCATTCCGGTGGCCGAGCGTACGGGTGCCATTCTCGATCTCGGTCGCTGGGCGATCAAGACCGCGTGTCACGAACTGCTCATCGACAACCACATCCCGCTCGTCAGCGTCAATGTCTCGCCGATCCAGCTGAAGACCCCCGGCTTTGCCACATCCGTCGCTGCGATTCTCGGGGAGACCGGCGTCGCCGGCAGCCGTCTCGCCTTCGAGATCACCGAAGGGCTCGAGATGGAAATGCACTCGGGCATCCTGCGCTGCATCAGTGACCTGGAAACCTTGGGCATCCGGATCTGGCTCGATGACTTCGGCACGGGCTTCGCCGGCCTGTCGTGGCTCCGCCTCATCGATTTTGACACGGTGAAGATCGACCGGTCGTTCCTGCACGATTGCGCAACTCCGAAGGGCCGCGCGATGCTGCAGGACATCATCGGACTGGTGCGCAACCGTGGCCACAAGATTTTGGTCGAGGGCGTCGAGACCGATGAGCAACTGGCGCTGATGCGGCGCTTCCGGATTGACCATGTTCAAGGTTTTCATGTCGGTCGACCGGCACCTGCCGAAGCCCTGCGCACGCACAAGGACGCGCCACGCATTCCGGTGCGCAGTATCGCCCGGTCCTAGCGTATCCCGCTCGCCTTGCCGAAGCGCCCCCGGTTTTGTGAACCTATCTCAGGTCCGCTCCACCTCGGCCTAGCCAAGCTCCTCAAGTGCTGCGGCAAGCGTGTCAAGGTCGGCGGCATAGAAACCAGCCGCATTGATGCAGTTGGTTTCGAGCAGTTTCAGCCCCAGTTCCGTCCGGCAGATATCGATGACGAAGGCGGGGGAATAGCCGGGGTTGATATCGACCATCTGCTGGGCAAAGGCGAGGGCATCGTCATCAATCTCGCGACGATGAACGACCCGCGCTCCGTCCTTGTAGAGCGAATAGGTGACGATGCGGCCGCCGACCGCCCAAAGCCGCCATTCTCGAAGGATGCGAACAGGCTCCGTCAGCATCAGCAGAGTATCGTGACGCAGCGACCCCGGCGGGATCTCTTCTTCTTCGAGTGCAAGAACCGCCCTCGCCATGCGAATGATCTCGCCCGACGATTGGACATTGCCGGGTTCCTCCTTGCTGTCGTCGACCGGCCGCAAGAACCAATCCCTCCCGTCGTCCGGCAGACAGCCGGGCACATCGCGAAGCCTCAGGAAAAGGGCGTCAGCACCATTGAGCAGATGCGGATGCCAGGCGTGTTCGTGAACGAAAGGGCGAAGCTTCAGCACCCCCGGCCTATAGCCACGCTCCTTGGCCGTCCGCCACAAGGCGTAGGAGCCGAAAAGGATGACCGATTGCGGCTCGGCGATATCAGGCTCGGGAGCAAGCGCGCCGACAAATGGCACGACCTTGTGCCATGTGTAGGAAATCTGCAGCCGGTCAAGCGCTTCGGCGAGCCTCCTCGTGTCCTCGAAATCCTGGAGAAGCCATTGCATCGCGCTGCAGAACCTTCTTGCAGTTGTGGGTGCAGCAATAGTCCTGTTTAACTCGGCGTTGTCCAGTCGGATTCGATTACGCCTGCTCCGCCCCCGAAAACAGATAGTAGTCCGAAGTGGGCTCACTAATATGGGTTGCACATCAGCCGGTTAGGGACGTAGGATACGGGAGCTTACAGTGCCGCCGGATACAATCCCACATTGTGCCCATGGAGGCGCGCGATGGCAACCGTGGACCAGAACGACGTCGGAACCGAACGGACCTGTGCTGCTCCGAGCGATGCAGAAGTTCTCACACAGCTCGATCGGATCCGCCGCAGCGCCGAGTTCGATGCACCCGACCGCGACCGCAAGTTCCTCGCCTACGTCGTTGAGGAAACGCTGGCCGGTCGAGGCGAACGCATAAAGGCCTATTCGATAGCGACCGAGGTATTCGGCCGGGATTCCTCCTTCGATCCACAAACCGATCCAGCGGTCAGGATCGAAGCCGGTCGTATTCGTCGCGCGCTGGAACGTTACTATCTCGTCGCAGGGCGGGCTGACCCCATCGTGATCAGCATCCCCAAAGGCGCCTACGTGCCGACCTTCAAGAGGCGCGTCGACGCCCCACCCCAGCCGGAGGCGCACGCCACTGCAACCGTCGAACCGGAGTCGTCCACTCCGCGCTTTTCGCGTCAAATTTGGATCGGCGCGGCAGCCATTCTGTGTGTCGCCGGCGGGCTCGTTGCACATGCTTTTTTCGTCGCCATGTCAGACGACACCATCATCGGCCACGCCCCGCCCAAAATTCCACGGCTGGTCGTCAAACCCTTCGAAGATCTCTCAGGGACCCCGCAATCAGCAATGATGCTGCGCGGCCTCACCGACGAGGTGGTCAGCAACATCGCCAAGTTCAAGGAGATCGTCGTCGTCACGAGCGAAAGCGCGGATGACCAGCGACCGGCGGACGGCGGCCCCACCTTCGCGCTCGAGGCCCGGGTCCGGCTGGATGGCGACCGGCTTCGCCTGGGCGTCAGGCTCATTCAGCGCTCGGACGGATCGGTGGTTTGGGCCAACACCTATGACGAGCGCCTGAGGGCGCGCGACATGATCGATCTGCAGGCAGAGACAGCCGGAGTAGTGGCGAATGCCGTGGCACGGCCGCATGGCGCCGTCTTCCAGGCAAGTGCCCGGGAGTTCAAGCACGCCGTTGCCGCCGAATGGCGGGCCTATGCCTGTACCCTGACCTATTATGACCACCGCGACGACTTCAGCCCGCAAGGTCATGCCTTCGTTCAGGATTGCCTGCAACGCACCGTCAGGCAGTTCCCGACCTATGCAACGGCCTGGGCGCTGTTGTCGATGACCTATGTCGATGCATTCCGCTACCAACTTGAGCACGCGTCATCGGCAACGTTGGACCGCGCAGCAGAAGCTGCTGCCCGGGCGGAGAAACTGGATCCCCAGGACACTCGCGCCCTCGAGGCGCAGATGCTCACGCTCTTTTTCCAAGGCGAAATTGATGCCGCCCTGGCGGTCGGCGCCCGCGCCCGTGCGATCAATCCCAATGACACAGATCTTTCAGGCGAGTACGGCTTGCGCCTCGCCTTGTCGGGTCAATGGGACCCGGGCTGCCGGCTTGTCGATGAAACTGTTGCACGCAATCCCGGCCCGGCCGGATATTTCGAAGCGGCGCGTGCGGTCTGTTCCTATTTCAGCGGCGACTATGTTGCCGCCGAGCGTTGGGTACGCGTCGCCGGCCTTCATGCCAATCCGCTTGATCGCGTGCTGCTGCTGGCAATTCTCGGCAAGCTCGGAAAGACCGAGCAAGCGAAGCAGCAACGCAACTGGCTCGAAGCAAACACCCCCGGCCTGCTCGACAATATCCCCCGGGATGCCCTCCTCCAGCTTCGTCGCCCCGAAGACCAGAAGCAATGGCTGGACGGTCTACGCAAAGCCGGCATCCCCATAGCCGAAGCAGCGTATGAACAGGCGCGCAGCGCCAGTTCATACGCTGATTGACTCGCTTTGCGCCTACTGCGGCGGCGATGTTTGCGGCGTCTCGGGCGAGGATGTGGGCGCAGCATCGGCCCGCATCCAGACCATCAACAGGTCGTGTACGACGCTGAGGACGATCGGCCCCAGAAAAAGGCCGATGAGACCATAGGAAAGCGTGCCGCCGAGCACCCCCAGCAGGATGATCAGCGTCGGTGTCGAAAGCCCGCGCGCCACCAGGATGGGCTTCATGACGTTGTCGATGACGAAGAGCGGGATCAACAACAGTGTAAGCAACAGTGCCGGTCCGAAATCCATCGTCACCCAGGCCCAGATGATCACCGGCAGCAGAACCAGCGCGGGGCCGATCTGAATGATGCAGAGAATGAGCACGATAAAGGCGATCGCTCCTGGGGCGGGCACGTTGAAAAAACTGAGCACCAGGGCGCAGAGGAACGCCTGTAGCAACGCCACGCCGATGACGCCCCGCGCCACGTTGCGGATCGTCGCCGTCGCCAGACGCAAGAAACCGACACCCCTTTCGCCGCCGATCCTGTTGGCCAACCGCTGCGCCATCTGCGCGAGCTTTTCGGCCGAGCCGAAGAGGAACCCGGCGATGAGCACGGAAACCACGAAGCTCAGCACTTCGGCGCCGATGCTGGCAACCTTGCCAAGTACCTTGCTGCCCGCCTGCATCAGCGCGGGTTCGAGCTTGCTCAAGAGCGCCTCGAGATTGCCCGATGCCATGCTCCAGGCCGCATGCACCCGTTCGCCGATGACAGGCCAGTCCCGAACGCCTCGCGGCGGCTCCGGTATGGCCAGCGAGCCGTCGCCAAGCCTTGCAAGCAGCGCCTGGATGCCTTCGGCAAAACTGATGGCAAAGGCGGCGAGCGGCGCGACAATGACAGCGAGACAGACGATGGTGATCAAAAACGCTGCCAGGCGCCGCGAGCCGATGATGGCACCAAGTCGGGCATAGGCGGGAAAAAGCGCCACCGCAAGGATGGCCGCCCACAGGAGAATGATCGCAAATGGCGCAATCAGCGTCAGCGCCCAATAGGCCAGCAGCCCAACGATACCGATCCTGGCGATATCGGTGATCTTCGCTTCAATGGAGACTGGTCCGGCGGATCCCTCGCGGGGCGCACTCGTTCGGGAAGGATCATCATCCATGTTCGCCCCCCATTGACGCTGGAACCACGACGCACGGCCGACAGTGATCAGGAAGCAAAGCAGCCGGCAACCACGCGGCAGTAACATACAGTAGCATACGCCTTTCGGCCTTTCCCATCGGCCGGCCTCCCCTAGAGATACTGTGAGAGGATTGGCAGCAGGCGCTCAAGGACTGCAGCACGATCGACCAGTGATTGCAGGATAGCCGGCAATAGCAGGATAGAAAGCGTCGACAGGGGGCTGACACGCACGCTTGTTCCCAAGCGCCCGCGCGGACCACCCAACATCCAAGGGAGGCTGGATAGATGATCAGGAAAACGATCATCGCGCTCGGCAGCGCAATGACGATTCTGGTGTCAACGCCCATCACGGCCGCATTGGCCCAGCAGACGGCCGCAGCACCGGCCGCCCAGGAGCAGACGGCACCCGAACCGCTCAGCGACGACGAGCTTGAGGTTTTGGTCGCCCGCATTGCACTCTACCCGGACGAGTTGGTGGCCCTGATTTCCGCGGCAGCACTCTTTCCGCTGCAGATCGTCGAAGCGGAGCGCTTCCTCGAGGCCCGCGAGAAGAAGCCCGACATGCAGCCGAAGACCGACTGGGACGGCAGCGTCGTTTCGCTGCTGAACTATCCCCAGATCGTCAAGATGATGAGCGAGGACCTCGAATGGACACAGTCCTTCGGAGACGCGATCGCCAATCAACAGAAGGATGTGCTCATCGCCATCCAGCAATTGCGCGACGAGGCGGTTGCCAAGAACATCATCAAGACCGACGACAAGGTGAAGGTGGTGCAGGAGGGCGACAATGTCGTCATCCAGGCGGCAAATCCCGAAACGATCTATGTGCCGCAGTATCCGCCGGAAATGCTGTACGAGCCGGACTATGCACCGGCGCCGATCGGCTACTACGAGGAGCCTTACCCGGCCTATTGGTATCCGGGCGCTGCCTTCTTTGCCGGCGCGGTGACAGGCGCGGTCTTCGGCGCCGTCGTCGACTGGGACGATTGGGGTGTCTGGGGCGGGAACTGGGGTGGCGACGTCGATATCGATTGCGACAAGTGCTTCAACAACATCGATTTCGACGGCAAGCTCAAGATGAGCGACATCGATTGGAAAAATGTCGACCGGAGCAAGCTGAATATCGACCGCGACCAGCTTCAGAAGTTCGACCGCACCAACCTCAAGAACAGCATCAAGGCCAACGGCAACAACAACCTGCGCAACCGCGCAGCCGCCATCAACCGTGATCGCCCGAACGCACGGCCGGGTGGCGCCGGCGCCGGCCAGATCCGGGATGTGCGCAAGAGCACGCTCGACGGCTTGAAGGCGCAGCAACGACCGGCGGCCCGGCCGGGTGGCGGAGGCGGCGGCCAGGCGATCGCCAATGCGCGGGCCGGCGGCGGCAAGCCGAGCATCAATCGCCCTTCCGGCGGCAACAAGCCTTCGCAACTGAACCGTTCCGGCGGCAAGAAGAAGATGGCCGCCAAGGCAGAGAACAGACCGAGGAAGCCCTCCGGCCTTGGCAACGTCAATCACGGGCGCCGCGAAATGGCGTCGTCGCGCCGGGGTGGACATAGCATGGGCGGCGGACATCGCGGCGGCGGACGGCCGCAGGTGAGCCGCGGTGGCGGCAGGCCGCAGATGCACCGCGGCGGCGGTGGTGGACGCGGCGGCGGCGGCGGTCGCAGGCGCTGACGGGATCAAGGGGAGAACGACCATGACCAAGCTCTTCAATCCGCTTCTCCTGGGAACGGCGCTGGCACTCGTCACGCTGTCGACGACCGGCGCCTTCTCACAGACACAACCGGCGGCAGACCAGCCGCTAGCGACCCAAATGCCGGCGGATATCGACGTCTATGCGGCGGAAGAAGACCCGCCGGAGTTCGACGATCCGGCCAAGGCGGTGGACGAGTTCAAGGCGAAGCTCGCTGCCAACGACTTCGATGGCCTGGCGAAACTGTTGGGTCTCAAGGCCGAACAGCTCAAGAGCAGCGAAGGCGTGATGGACACCTTCGCCCTCATTCGCGAAGGCGCGGCCCGCAACGTCGTCGTGCGCGATCTGGAGGGACGCAAGATCATCCAGATCGGCGACAGACTCTGGCCCTTGCCTTTCCCGATCACCAAGGGCGAGGATGGCAAGTGGGCGTTCGACACCTATGTCGGGCTTGAAGAGATCGTCAATCGACGCGTCGGCGAGAATGAGCTCGAGGCCATCGAGACCGTACAGGCCTATGTCGACGCGCAGAAGGAGTATGCTTCGCAGGACCGCGACGCCGACGGCGTGCTCGAATATGCCCAGAAGCTGATCAGCACGCCGGGCCAGACCGACGGGCTTTACTGGCCCGCCGACCAGGGTGACGGAGAAAGCCCGGTTGGCGATGCCATCAGCGAGGCGGCGCTGGAGAAGGCGAAGGCCGGCGAAGGTTATTTCGGCTACCGCTTCCGTATCCTGACGTCGCAAGGCGACAACATCGCCGGCGGCCGCTACGACTATATCATAAACGACAACATGATCGGCGGCTTTGCACTGATCGCCTGGCCGGTCTCCTATGCCGAGACAGGCGTGAAGACCTTCGTCGTCAACCAGCAGGGCATCGTCTATGAGCGGGACCTCGGGCAAAGCACCGAGGCGATCGTGCCCTTCATCGACCGCTTCGATCCGGACGACAAGTGGACGGTCGTTCAGGATTAGCTGCGGAACGTCCAGCACCGCCTTGCACGCCGGAGGCCCCCTTAGCGGGGGCCTTTCCTTTCAGTGGCCCCCCTCCGAAGATCCGCTGCGGCGAGTTGATCTTGCCGGCAATTTCCCGATAGACGTGCCGCGTGATCTTGTTGCCGTTTCGGACGGACAGGAATTTCATGCAAGAAACTGTTCAACGCCGTTGCTGGCGACTGTCCCTTGAGACGGCATGACCGATGGTCACACACACGCCGCTGCCGCCGAATGCGCTCGGCAACTGGCTCGCGAACTTCATGCAATCCAAGATGTTTGGGATAGCGGCCTTTGCGGCAATGGCGGCCATCGACGGGTCGGCAAATGCCAGCACATTTGATTGCAATTTTCCGGCGCTTGAGCGGGTGATCATCGCCACGGGCAAACCGAAGTCGATCACCGTCTATGGCGAGAAAAAACCCGCCTGGTCCTATGACGAGATTGACCTGCCACGGGTAATTTCCTCCAGATTGGATTAGAGTCCGGCCCATTAAAGGACGGACGCATGAAGAAGCAGAGATTTACGGAAGAGCAGATTATTGCGGTGCTGAAGGAGCAGGAGGCTGGCGCGAAGGTGGCCGACCTCTGCCGGAAGCACGGAATTTCAGAAGCAACGTTTTATAATTGGAAAGCCAAATACGGCGGCATGGAAGTCTCCGAGGCGAAGCGGCTGAAGGCGCTTGAGGACGAGAACGCGAGGCTGAAGAAGCTCCTGGCCGAACAGATGCTGGATGCAGCCGCACTTCGCGAACTTCTTGCAAAAAAATGGTAGGGCCTGCCGCCAAGCGTGAAGCCGTCACGCATCTGAAGGCCGTGATGGTCCTCTCGGAGCGGCGGGCCTGCCAGATCATATCCGCCGACCGCAAGACGATCCGTTATCGGTCAAGTCGACCGCCGGAGGTAGAATTGCGCGCGAAGCTGCGCGACCTCGCCAATGAGCGACGGCGTTTCGGCTACCGGCGACTGTTCGTCCTGCTTCGGCGGGACGGAGAGCTGTCCGGCGTCAATCGCATCTACCGGCTCTATCGCGAGGAAGGACTTTCCGTTCGCAAGCGAAAGGCCCGGCGGCGCGCTGTCGGCACGCGTGCACCGATCCTGGTCGAGGCGAAGGCCAATGCCCGCTGGTCGCTGGATTTCGTCCACGACCAGTTCGCCTGCGGCAGACGATTCCGGGTCCTCAATGTCGTTGATGACGTGACGCGCGAATGCTTGGCAGCGATCCCGGACACGTCTATCTCTGGGCGTCGCGTGGCGCGGGAACTGACGACGCTCATCGAACGGCGTGGCAGGCCCGGAATGATTGTCTCCGACAACGGCACTGAACTCACGTCGAATGCCATCCTCGCCTGGTCGAAGGATCACAAGGTCGAGTGGCACTACATCGCGCCGGGAAAGCCGATGCAGAACGGCTATGTCGAGAGTTTCAATGGTCGGATGCGCGACGAGTTGCTCAACGAGAGCCTGTTCTTCGGCCTCGATCATGCCCGCAGCGCCATTGCTGAGTGGGCGGACGATTACAACCATTTCCGGCCGCACTCATCGCTCGGATACAAGACCCCGGTAGACTTTGCCGGGACCCTCGCCGCAACCGGCTCCAACGCTGCGCAAGATGAAAGCTTCGCGTTTCCGCCGGTTGCTCACACCGCGCCACTTGGCGTATTCAAAACCGCCGGGGCTCTAGTCGCCGCAGGATGAAAGTTCAGTGGCAGGTCAGGTCCCGAAGCCGGAACTTTGGAGATAATAGATGGCAACTTTTGACGAGATTGCCGCATTGCGAGGCGTTTCGGAGATCGATTCAATTTTGCAGCGTGTTTCAGCTCTTTCGCTGTACGATTCAGTCTATGAGATTTATCGATCGAGGTTCACGCTAGCCCGTCACGAGTTGAGCGCGGGTATTACAGACCCTCGGCCATATGTCTTCCAAGAGAGCCCGCTATTCTGCTGGATGAAGTTCGCAAATCCAGAAGCTGCAGACGATGCCATCGTCGGCGCGTATGAAACGACACGCCAAATGGAACGGGCGTATGATCGGTGTGCAGAAGAGGTTACAGAGCAAGTGGACACACAGGTTCCTGTATCGACGAGAATGTCGATGGTAGTCGACCTTTTGTGGAGCAGATTTCCGATGTTCAGCAAGACGACAATCGAAAGGGTCAATTACGAGTGGTTCCTTGGAAACCGCTGAGGCACGGAATTCTCGTCCACCTTGCGGCCTTGACCGGACGGTTACCCAGAGCTAGTGGTCCGGCCTTTTCGTTGATCCCCTTAGACGTCAAAAGCCCGCTGGATTTCTCCAAGCGGGCTTTTTGTATTTGGTAATTTGGTTGCGGGGGCAGGATTTGAACCTGCGGCCTTCAGGTTATGAGCCTGACGAGCTACCGGGCTGCTCCACCC